>CAIXLU010000261.1 GCA_903920315.1 uncultured Oscillochloris sp. | reverse complement strand
GGCGATGAGGCGAGGATGCGACGAGGCGATGCTATCGCATCATCGCCTCATCGCGTCTCCGCCACACTGTAAAGCTGTTCTGAACCATGTCTAAGGCATGTTTCAATCTAGCTTGACAGTTCAGCGATGAAACGATGACGCGGTGAGGCGTTCCGTATCGCCTCATCGCCTCATCGCCTCATCGCTGAACTGTCAAGCTGAATGTACCCATTTTGAAACATGCCTAATACCGAAAGTCATACCTAATGCGCAAGATCCAGGTGACAATAGACGGGGCCGAGTTCACTGTCGAAGTGGGCAATCTCTCTGCCAAAGATGGCTTTGTGACGATGACGGTGAACGGCGTACCAACACGCGTGGCCGTCTCATCACTGGCTGCCCCCGAGTCCATCCAATGGGCGGTGGTGGACACACGCCCCTACGAACTGCTGATTGACCACGACCTGCGCTGGGCACAGTCGGCGCACGGGCGACATACACTAAATGTGCGCGACCTCGACGCCGGCGTGGCTCGTCCGGCCAGCACCGACGCTCGGATCAAAGCCCCTATCCCTGGCGTGGTCGTGCGATTGCTGGTCGAGGTCGGCCAGGAGGTTGTGGCCGACCAGCCCGTGCTGGTGCTGGAGGCCATGAAGATGGAGAACGAGATCCGCGCCGCCCGCTCGGGCCGGGTCGCCAGCCTGCACGCCCGGCCCGGCCAGAGCGTGAAGTTGCACGAGTTGCTGGCGGAGATTGTGTAAGCAGAGCCAACGCCGTATGACTGAACTGCGCCGCGAATCTCCCTACCCGATGGTCTCCATCACCACGGCCCGCGCCGTGGTGATGGCCCAGGTTGCTCCGCTCGATACCGAGCAGGTTGACGCCCTCAGCGCCGAGGGCCGCGTCCTGGCCGCCACCATCAGCGCCCCCGAGGATGTTCCCGATCTGCCTAAGTCGGCGATGGATGGCTACGCCCTGCGTTCCGCCGACGGACTACGCCCTCGTCGCGTGGTGGCCGAACTGACCGCCGGTGCCCAGTCTGGTCTGCTGATTGGCCCCGGTGAAGCTGCTCGGATCATGACCGGCGCACCTATGCCCGCTGGTGCCGACGCGATGATCCCAGTGGAACTAACCGAGGAGCGCGATGGTCTGCTCTCCATTCAGCGCGAACTGCAGCCCGGTGCCTATGTTCATACCGTTGGCCAGGACATCGCCTGCGGCCAGCCGGTGTTGGCTTGCGGCACCCTGATCGGCGCGGCTGATGTGGGTCTGCTGGCCACGATTGGCGTCATCCGCGTACCCGTCTTCCGCCGCCCGCGTGTGGCCGTGCTGGCCACCGGCGATGAGGTGGTGGAACCTTTCGCCCCGCGCCCCGCCGGTGCCGTGCGCGACAGCAACCGCTACGCTCTGATGGCTGCCGTCCGCGAGGCTGGCTGCGAGGCAATCTCCCTTGGCATCGCCCCCGACGACTACGCCGGTCAGCGTGCGGCCATTCTGCACGGCCTGGAGATTGCCGACGTCCTGCTCACCAGCGGCGGTGTCAGCATGGGTACACGCGATCTGATCAAGCCCATCCTGGCCGAGATTGGCACGCTCCACTTTGGGCGGATCAGCTTCAAGCCCGGTAAACCCACCACCTTCGCCACCAGCGGCGGCAAACTGATCTTCGGCCTACCCGGTTACCCCGTCTCCTCCCTGGTCTCCTTCGAGGTTTTTGTGCGTCCCGCCCTGCGTGCCCTCCAGGGCGACCCCCGCCCCCAGCGCCCGCTGGTGCTGGCCAAAATCTCCGCCCCCATACGTCTCTCGTCCGACCGGCCTGAATACCAGCGGGTCGTACTCACGTGGCGCGAGGGCGCGCTCTGGGCATCCAGTACCGGCAGCCAGGGCAGTTCGCGCCTGCTCTCGATGCACGGCTCCAACGGCCTGCTGCTCGTCCCCGCCGGCGACGAGATCCTGCCGGTGGGTGCGGAGCTAGAGGCAATGATCACCGGGGCGCTCTAATCAGAGGGCGCATGGTATCATGGGAACATCGGCAGTCGGATGAGGCGAGGAGGTTGATTTATGATCGTAGATCTCACAATCCACTTGCCAGATGAGCTTCGCCGCGAGGTTGCTCATCTCGCCGCCGCACGTGGCGAGACGATCTCGGATCTCGTAAGTGAAGCGCTTGCGCGCTATTTTGCGGAACTGCTTGAAGAGTCCGATGACGCTGCTGCGGTCGAGGAGATTGAGGCTAGGCTCTCGGCAGGGCAGGAGCAAACCCTTAGCTGGGATGAGGTCAGGCAGGATCTCGATGGCCTACCGGATTGAACTAACGAAAACTTCTGCTCAAGAGATCCGCGAACTGCCAGGACATATACGCCAACGCGCTCGGCGACTCGTTGACGGCCTTGCAGAGAATCCCCGTCCCGCCGGATCGCAGGAGCTACGCGATCTGCCGGGGCGGTATCGTGTTCGCCTTGATCGCTGGCGAATTATCTATCGTGTTGATTATGACGCCGAGTTGGTGACGCTCCTGCGGGTGCGTCTGAAGACTGGCCCTGAAACGTACGAGGCCCTAGAAGATTGATGACAGATGATCTCACCGTTACAACCACTACCGCCAGTTATCCTGTTGTTGTCGAGGCCGGTGCCCTGGCGAGCCTGCCCGTGCGTCTGGAGGCTCTCGGGCTGCGCGGCAACCTCTGGCTGATCTGCGACGGGGCCGTGGAGTCGCTCTACGCCGCGCCTCTGGCCGAGTGCCTGCGTGCGGCTGGTTTTACTGTCCATACCTACCGCGTCCCCCCCGGCGACGCCAGCAAGAACCCGGCTCAACTTGGCGAGTTGCATACCTGGATGATTGCCGGTGGTGTCGAGCGTCGCGACGCTGTCCTGGCCCTCGGCGGTGGCGTGGTGGGCGACCTGGCCGGTTTCGCGGCGGCGACCATCCTGCGCGGGATTGCTGTGGTGCAGATGCCGACTACGCTCCTCTCAATGGTGGACGCCGCCGTCGGCGGGAAGACCGGCATCAACCACCCGCTGGGCAAAAACCTGATCGGTGCATTCCACCAGCCGCGCCTGGTGCTGGCCGATACCGACACCCTGGCCAGCCTACCGCCGCACGCCCTGCGCGAGGGTTGGTCTGAGGTGATTAAACACGGGGTCATCCGCGATGCTGGGCTGTTTGCGGAGCTTGAGCAGCTTGCCGATTCCTATGGCTGGAGCGAGTCGGCTCCCGGTGGCCTGTGGGATGCCACCGACTCCGCACGAACCACGGCGCTCAGCAACATCATCCGCCGCGCCGTGGCCGTGAAAGTGGAGGTGGTCAGCTTAGACGAATTCGAGCGTGGCGAGCGCATCACCCTGAATTACGGACACACCATCGGCCATGCGGTCGAGCAACTCTCGCACTATGGCCTGCTGCATGGCGAGGCCGTGGCTGTGGGCATGCACGCCGAGGCCCGCATCGCCCAGCTTATGGGCATGTGTGATGACAACCTGGTGGATCGTCAGGCCGCCCTGCTCCACGCCTACGGCCTAAACACCGCTCTGCCCACCTACGATCTGGACGCCATTCTCGCCCTGACTATGCGCGACAAGAAGGTACAAGCTAAGAAGATCCGCTGGGTGCTGCCCACGGCGATTGGCACCGTACAGGTGCGCGACGATGTGCCCGATGAACTGCTACGTAGGGCGTTGCGGATTGTGGATTGTAGATTGTAGATTGGGGATTGCAGCCCAATCCCCAATCTACAATCTACAATCCCCAATCCCCAATAGCTCAGAGGTTTCCTTTTGGATACGGTTAAACAGTTTGCCGAACGGATCTACCAGAACGTCGAGCAGGTGATTGTCGGCAAGCGCAATGCCGTTGATCTGTTGCTGGTAGCGCTGCTCTGCCGGGGCCACGTTTTGCTGGAGGATGTGCCCGGTACCGGCAAAACGGTTCTGGCTAAGAGCATCGCTCGCTCAATCGGCAGTAGCTTCAAGCGTATCCAGTTCACCCCCGACCTGCTGCCCTCTGATGTCACCGGGATCTCGATCTTCAATCAGCAGAGTCGCGAATTCGAGTTCCGCCACGGCCCAATTTTCGCCCAGATTGTCCTGGCTGATGAGATCAATCGGGCTACTCCGAAGACCCAGAGCGCCATGCTTGAGGCGATGGAGGAGCGTCAGATTACGGTAGACGGAACTACCTATGGTTTGCCGGCCCCCTTTATTGTGCTGGCCACCCAGAATCCGATCGAGTACGAGGGCACCTTCCCACTGCCTGAGGCTCAACTTGACCGCTTTCTGCTGCGGCTGAACCTTGGCTACCCATCCCGGCTCGACGAGATCGCCATCCTCAAGCGCCAGCGCCAGGCCCACCCGCTCGATAGCCTCCAGACGGTGGCGCAGATTGACGAACTGCTGCGGCTCCAGAGTGCGATTAAGGACGTTTATGTGGACGATCTGATCGAGGAGTATATTGTCGGGATCACCACAGCCACGCGCCACCACGATGATGTGTACCTAGGGGCGAGTACCCGTGGCTCCCTGGCCCTCTATCGCACCGCCCAAGCGTGGGCCGCGATCAAAGGGCGCGACTATGTGGCCCCCGATGATGTGAAGGAACTGGCGAGCGCAGTACTCGGCCACCGTATCATTGTCAACCCCGCCGCACGCATCCGCAACGTCAGCGCTCCTTCCGTGATCGAAGATGTGCTGAATGGACTGATCATACCCGGTGCCCGCGCCGGTCGCCGCTACGACCGCACGGCGGCGAGGTAGTCTGCGTACGGCATATCCTCTGATTCACAGCCACAGAAGAACACAGAAATATATTTTCTGTGTCTTTCTGTGTTCTTCTGTGGCTAAATCTCTTGTCGTACGCGGGCTGGCGATGCATCATCCCCACTGCAAAAAGTTGGTACAATAGCCTCCCGAAGCAGATTGCCGATGAGGTTTTTTTCAATGCAATCTGCAATCTACTAATCTGCAATCTGCAATTGTGAGAGGCATACATGGACTTTCTCCATAAAGTAGCGATTATCACTGGCGGCGCACAGGGGATTGGGCGCTCGGTGACTCTCTCCCTGGCCCGCGAAGGTGCCGCTGTCGTTATCGCCGACCGCGACGGTTCGGCGGGTCAATCACTCGCCGAGGGGATTTGTTCCTGGGGTGGTCAGGCGATGGCCATTACCGCCGATGTATCGAGCGAGTCTGACGCCGCTCGTATCGCGACCGAAACGGTGACGGCATTCGGCGGTATTGATGTACTCATCAACAATGCCGGTATCCAGACCCCCGGCACGGTCGAGAGTACGCCTCTGGATGTCTGGAGCGATACGATTGCCGTGAACCTCACCGGCGTCTATCTGGTGGCGCGTTTTGTGCTACCCGAGATGCGACGGCGTGGTGGCGGGACGATTGTGAACGTCGCCTCGCTCCACGGGTTGCTCACCGAGCCGGGTTGGTCGGCCTATGCGGCCAGCAAGGGCGGCGTGATTTCTCTCAGCCGCAGTATGGCCCTCGACTACGCCGCCGAGGGTATTCGAGTCAACTGCGTCTGCCCAGGGATGATTGATACCCCGCTGCTGCGTGCCGCCGCGATGCACGAGCGCCGCGCCAACCCCGAGGAGCGCCTGCACGAGTGGGCCGCTCAGCAGCCCCTCGGTCGCCTCGGCACCCCCGAGGAGATTGCTGACCTGATCCTCTTCCTGGCTGGCTCGCGCTCCAGTTTTATCACCGGCGGCGTCTACACCGCCGACGGCGGTCGGTCAGCGGGGTGCTGATGATAGCCGATAGCCGATAGCCAATAGCCGGTGGCTCTTTTCATCGGGTGTTGTGCGCAAATCACTTGGATTTCTGAAATGATCACCATCCACATACGTTTCTTCGCCGGCCACCGCGATATTGTCGGGTGCGCGGCGATGGATATGCAGCTTAATGAAGGTGCCAGCCTTGGCGTGGTCTGGAAGCGACTGATCACCGACTTCCCGCGTCTCGCGGGCTATACAGGACGCCTGCTCTACGCGCTGAACCAGGAGTTCGCCGATTTGGATAGCCCGCTCGCGGATGGCGATGAGGTCGCTTTTATTCCGCCCGTCAGCGGCGGCACCCCCGACACCTTCGTGCCCTTCCTGATAACGGAGGCTCCGCTCGACCCGGCTCCCTTGGTGGCCTCTGTCCAGACTCCCGGCGACGGCGCGGTTGTTACCTTCGCCGGGGTCGCCCGCGATAACTTCGATGGACGGCCCACGGCTCACTTGAGTTACGAGGCATACACCGAGATGGCCGTGCCTCTCCTGATCCAGCTTGCCGAGGAGGCCCGCGCTCAGTGGCCCATCGGCAGGGTCGCTGTGCATCACCGCATTGGGCATCTGGAGATCGGCGCAACCGCCGTGCTGGTGGTGGTGGCCGCCCCTCACCGCCAGGCCGCCTTCGCCGCCGCCGCCCAGATCATGGATCGGATCAAAGAGGTCGTGCCGATCTGGAAGCGTGAACATTGGGCCGATGGTGACGTGGAATGGCGGTAGGGGCGAAGC
>CAIXLU010000260.1 GCA_903920315.1 uncultured Oscillochloris sp. | reverse complement strand
GCATCTGTTTCAATAATCCAGTCTTTCCCGGTCAGCCCGGTAGGGCACCCGTAAACGTGCCGTACTGCTCGGATGCCGACTCGTCGGTAGCCGCCAGAGCAAAGCCCCCGCCTTTAGGCGGGTGGTGGTTTACTCCGTTGTTTCTCCCTCTCGATATTCCAGCAGATCGCTGATATCCATCGGAAAACCAAAGCTGCGCATTGTGTGAATGATGCGCCCTCCTGTCTCTAGGTTCAACTGCTTGATGTTGTTGTTGCTGATGTTAGAGAGTGTGACTGGGTGTATCCCAACCCTTTGAGCAAGTTCCTCCATAGATGGAACTCGCTGCCGCTGTCCTTCAGGCTTGCTTTTCTGAATGGCCTCTAGCCGATTGAGATACGACCTGAATATGACGAACATAGTTCCGCCTCCACCTGTGTTCTGCAGGCTATATATTAGCTTTTAAGGCTTGACATAACGACAAGGAATATACTATATTATAGTCTGTAAGGCTAAGTGAGGTACGAAGTGCTAGAATGCGGGCAGATAGGGATGTACGCTGTGAAGGGAGCCAGAAACGATGAGTCTGATCGTTGAGCCACAGCCAATTCCGCTGACCACTACGCCCGAGGGCGTGGTGCGCGTGAGTGGCACTCGCGTGCCGCTAGAGACCGTGGTGCGTGCCTTTCATCTGGGGGCGACACCGGAGGAGATTGTCCAGGACTTCTCCACGGTGACGCTGCCCCAGGTGTACGCCGTACTGGCGTACTATCTCGCCCACCGTCCAGAGGTTGATGCCTATATTGCCGAGCGCACAGCGACCAGCGCTGCCTCCCGTGCAGCGAATGAAACCCTGTTTGATCCCATCGGTATCCGAGCGCGACTCCTCATGCGCCAGATGGCGATGGGAGATGCCGCGTGAAACTCCTTGCTGATGAGAACTTCCGTGGCGCAATCGTGCGTGGACTCCTGCGCCGTCGCCCTGATCTGGATCTCGTGCGGGTACCCGATGTCGGGCTGATGGAAGCCGATGACCCGACAATCCTCGCGTGGGCCGCCACCGAGGGGCGTCTGGTACTAACCCACGACGCGGCCACGTTTATCGGCTTCGCGTACCAGCGGGTACACGCTGGCTTGCCAATGCCCGGCATCGTTGAGGTACGGCAGGATTTGCCCATTGGCCAAGTCATCGATGACCTGCTCCTGCTCATTGATGTGAGCCATGAGGAGGAATGGGAGAGTCGGGTACTGCATCTTCCGCTACGGTAACTGGCCTAGAGGTGTAAAAACTTCGCCCGCCGGACGGCGTTCCAAGCGTAACATATTCAGCAGATTAAGTTACACATAGGCCCAAAACAGCACCCTCCAACGGGCTGTTAGGGGGCTAATGTTTTATACTCTCCCATCCTGTGATGCCGAGAAACGCCCCGATGGTCGGGGTGTCTCAGTGTAAAGTTATACGTTCGGAGCCGAAAGGATTGACACCCTCATTACCCTACAGTCCCGCTGCGCGGAGTACCTGCCTGACCGTGTTCAGGAGGTGCCAGCCGGTGGACGAGTCAATCGCGCCGACGGTGCTGTACAGTGCGACCACATGCCCGATGGTGCGCTGGTAGCGGCGGAACAGTCTCAGCAGTTTCATTCGCCTGTCTTCTTCCGCTTCTCCTTCGCCTGGCGCACCGCCACCCCCTAGATGTAGTGCTCTGTACGGCAATTCCTGGAGAACCACAAAATCCCGCATATGCACCGCGTCCCGTGCCACGATCTTGTATTCCTCATCCGTCAAATTCACCACGAGCGTAACCGTATGCATGTATCCCTCCTTATATGTTGCCTTTAACCCGATCTTAACCTGTTGCCGATTTCCGTTCGGCTCTACCCCTGATTTCCTTCCTACTCGTGTGTGGTGACAAGGGGTAGTATATATTATCAATGGACTTATAACAAGTCCATTGATAGATAAGAAACGACAACTATTCACGAGCCGCTAGGACGGCTCATGAGCGTTTGGTGGATACAAAAAAAGCCCCCTGGTATTCCAGGGGGCTTCGTGTTTAACGCACGGGGTGCTTATGGGTTGGTGCTAGGGGGGCGACCGCCAACAAAGAGTCGGCTCACGATCTGGGCGAAGCGGGGCAGCAGTGGCGACTCGATGGTGTCATCGGCGTAGAGGGTTGCGGCTAGGCGCAGCGTAGCCTGCTCGCGCCGGTAGATCTCGATCTGGCGGGTGCGCCAGTCTACGATCCAATATTCGAGTACCCCACGTCGGGCGTAGAGGTCGCGCTTGGTCTCGCGGTCGCGCTCCTGGTTTCTGCTGCCGGGTGAGAGGATCTCGATTGCCAGTTCGGGGGCCATGTGGAACTTTCCGTCGCCCACGTCGGCGCTATCGAGGCGCTCAGAGCTGATCCAGACCACATCCGGCACCACATCGTCATCATCGGCAAAAATGAGCCCCGGTGCGGCCACGGCCACCCCGTTGCCGGAGATCTCGCTCCACTCTTGCAGAAAGCGGGTGATCTGCCCGGCGGCGAACTGGTGATGCCAGTGGGGTTGCTTGGACACGTAGAGCGCTCCATCAATGATCTCATAGCGCTTCCCGTCGCCCTCGGGGAAGCTGGCCAGATCCGCAGCTATCCAACGTGCTTCGGTTGTCATCAGCGCTCCTTCCGTGGACGCCCGCTGCGCGGCTTGGCCGGGAACACGGCACGGCCCTTGATATGGCCTTTAATTTTCGTTAGCTCTTTAGCTAACACCATATCTCCCTCGTCAACCTTTTGCAGTGGCTCCTGAACCAGAACCTTCACCCACCCAGACTCGATCCACTTGTAGATTACGGCAGCAGTAAACCCATACTTCCGCGCCGCATCGCTAATCAAAATCGGCACACCCACAAACGGGCGCATCGTTGCCCGCAACTCGTCCACCACGCGGGCGGCGTCATCCAGGTCAATCAGCCTAACATCCCCGGCCACCAACCCGTGTTGGCGAAGCTGGGCCAGGATCTCAGCGGGGAAATCCAACGCGGCGCCGGCTGCCGTATCGCTCACGCACTCCATAACAATGCTCATCTCCCCCCCCTTCCTCGTCGTGAGGGTGAGTATAGCATGGGGACGCGGGTCGCCGAATGCAGTCATAGGGCAAACTCCGTGATAGTATAATGGGAGAGCG
>CAIXLU010000259.1 GCA_903920315.1 uncultured Oscillochloris sp. | reverse complement strand
GAGGGCAGCGTCGAGGGGCGATGGATTCATTCTACTCCTTCTATGTCCGTACCTGCGCCAAAATTAACCACGAACGAAAGCGGTTTCTGTGACACCGAATCTACGTTACTTATCACCAATGCTCGTGATTCCCGCCTCGTTGGCATACAATTCCGTGGTTGCGACCTCACCGCTCACCGCAACGCTGATTTCAATGGCAGCCTTGCCCTTCGCGGGGATGGTGTCGCTGTAAGCTGCGCCTCCGCCAATGATCTTCCCGGTCGCGTCACGTAAAATCGCGTTGACCTGGACGTTCTTGACCTTCTTGTCGTAGGGATTCACAATCTGGCCGGTCGTCTTACTGGTGTAGGAGCCGGTCACGAAGGTGGCTCCCTCAATCGAAAAAGCCAGCTTGCCTTCCGCATTCTCTAGGCTGCCGGGAAAAATGATGGCCTCGACACGATCCGGGGAAACACCGTCGCTGTCTATGTAGAGGGTACCCGCACGAACCGCTTTGCTACCGGGCAAAATGAGTCCAAAGTAGCCGCTTTCGACACTTAGGACTGTCCCGTCATTCGCATAAGCGGCAATGGTGTACTTACTACCAGTCAGCGCCTGCGTCGTATGGGGGTTCTCAACAATAATACCATACCCAATCTGAGATCCGTTTAGGCTTCCTCCTTGCTCGATCATGGTGAGCGGAGGCATTTTCTCTTTATCGCGCTGCCCCCACAGGGTCAGGGTGCTGAGAATCGGACTTACCTCGATTCGAGCGGGCGTCCCATTCACGGTGACGCTGGTCACGAAGGGGCTTTTTCCTTCAGGGAGCAGGAAGTCGAGGAAGGTGAAGCCGCCGCCAATGATTTTCTCTGCACTGTCGTAGACAACGACCCCCACATACAGGTTCGTCAGAGGGGCGGCGAACGGATTGCTCACGATGCCACTTACATGCTGGCCAATGGCGTTCTCACGGAAGCTGATCGCACTAACGCTGAAGGGCGGGATCTGCTCAGGGGTGGCCGCTTTTGCGGTACCTTCATCAGTGACTTGAACCTCAACGCGACTCACAGGGGCATCGGTGTCAATGAAGGTGCTCCCGCCAAAGTGGATTGTGGCTCCCGGCGGAATCAGCGGGATGGTCGAGTCCTCGGTGCCAAGCATCGTGCCCGCTTCGTCGTAGGCCACGAGTTGGAGCGCGGCACCTTCCAAAGAAGCCGCCGTATTCGGATTCTCGATGACCACGCCGTAGCTGAAACTTTTACCCTTCTGGCCGAAACCACTGGCCTTAACGACCAGAGCGCGGAGTGGCTCCCGTGTGGCCGTAGGTGGCACGGTCGTGGGGACAACGGTAGCAGCGGGTGCCTCGGTCGGACGTGCGATAGCGGTTGCCGCATTGATGCTCCCCCCAGTGGCGGATGCCTGGGTCGGACGTGCGATAGCGGTCGTTCCCTCCGTAGCAGGTACCTGGGTCGGGCGCGCTGCGGCCATACGATCTGTCGTGCTGCCGCAAGCGGACGTGAACAGGGTCAGAAGGACAGTCAAGGATAGAGCAGCAAGAATGTGGGGCGAGGTGTGGAACGAACGCATGGATGTCTCCTTCGGTGAATAGGATGGATAACGACGGTACTGCCATAGCGTGGGAATAGTATTTTTCAGATCTCACACACCAGCATACGTTCTTCTTAGGGTACAAATGCGCCCTATACTCCTGGCGGGCGACTGAAGTCACCTGCTCTGCGCCCCTCTGATGGGGGCATCCCGTGATAGTTGCAGAGATGTGGGTAAAGATATGGACGCTGCGCGAAGCGACGCATGACATGTGTGACAGGGCAACTGTTGCGCTATTGCCAGTTTACGATATGGTACATCGGCAATCTGAAATCTACACTATCATCACATGCGGGCCAAACGCCTCAGTGCCCGCAATCAGCAGGCGGGTGGTTATCGCTGGTGTGCCGCCGGTCACTTTTAGGAAGACCATGCCTCTGGGGGTTATGGTAGCCAGGAGAGCTAGGCGGCGCTCCAGAAATCCTAGCACCAGATCATAGTCCGACGGATCGTCGCCGACGCCGGACTCATCAGCGATGATCCAGGTGTTGATCCGGTATGCCGGGATCGGCGTGTAATCAGAAAACCCTTCCGTAAGCAGGCGGGTGATCACGGCGGCGGTATAAAAGGTGTCGTTCTCCCAGAAGGGCGTGCCAGTGGCAGATGGCTGCTGCCGCGAGGCAATCAGCACGACCGAGTCGGCGGCGAGACCCTGGGCGTGTAGGTGGGCCAGAACTTTGCCGATGATCGGCAGGCGCAGCAGCGGGCGCAGTTCATTGTAGCGAACCAGCACTTCCTCGGCCCAGCCACGCTCGCCCCTGCCATCCTTGGGTAGATCGATGCAGGTCAGATCGTGCCCACCAATAGTGCAGATGAGGATGGCCATCAGATAGCTCCCCGTAGTACATCGGCGGTTGATGTGAAAATAGCCGATAGCTGATACCCGATAGCTGACAGTCGAGCATCAGCGGCTATTTTCATGGGGTGTTGTGCACCACGCGCATGGACATCTGTTGCGATATGCGATGATGGATACCCCCCATCAACTCGGTTTTGCGCCATTGCGATACAGCAGCGTGGCGGTGGCCTTGCTGCTCTCGGCGATAGATTCGATGGATCTCACCCCCGTGCCGATTCCGCCGCGTACCTCGTCTAGTCCGATGGTCAGCGTATCGAGCCGCTGGGTCGTTTGCTGCTGATTGATGGACACCTGCTCAAGCAGTCGCGTGGCAACGGCAAGGGTTGCCGCCAT
>CAIXLU010000258.1 GCA_903920315.1 uncultured Oscillochloris sp. | reverse complement strand
CGCTCTCCCATTATACTATCACGGAGTTTGCCCTATGACTGCATTCGGCGACCCGCGTCCCCATGCTATACTCACCCTCACGACGAGGAAGGGGGGGGAGATGAGCATTGTTATGGAGTGCGTGAGCGATACGGCAGCCGGGGCCGCGCTGGATTTCCCTGCGGAGATCCTGTCCCAGCTTCGCCAGCATGGGTTGGTGGCCGGGGACGATAGGCTGATTGACTTGGATGACGCCGCCCGCGTGGTGGACGAGTTGCGGGCTACGATGCGCCCGTTTGTGGGTGTGCCGATTTTGATTAGCGATGCGGCGCGGAAGTATGGGTTTACCACAGATTCTATCTACAACTGGATTAGAGATGGATGGGTAAAGGTTCTGGTTCAGGAGCCTCGGAAGCGAGTCGATGAGGGTGATATGGTACTTGCGCATGAGTTGACCAAAATTAAAGGCCATACCCAGGGCCGTGCCGTGTTTCCGGCCAAGCCGCGCAGCGGGCGTCCAAGGAAGAAGCCATGAGCGAGATCACGATTGATCAGATACTCACACTGGCTCGCCGTCTTCCCCCTGAGCAGTGGTCACTGCTGATTACCCGGCTCTCTCGCGAACAGCCTCCGCAGACACCATTGGCCGCTAAACTGGCTACCGCCCGTAGCCAGATTGTGGCGAGTGGTGCGCTTTTGCTCGATTGGGCAGGTATTGAAGCAGAGGTTGCCGAGCGGCGGGGGGAGCGGTGAAGCGCAGTTTCATTGATGCGGGTGTGCTGATTGCAGCCGCCAGAGGTACCCATGCCGTGTCCGCAGCCGCAATGCAGATCCTCAGCGACCCCGACCGCACTTTCCTGTCCAGTCTCTTTGTCCGCTTGGAAGTCCAGCCTAAGCCGGTCTATTTCAAGCAAGAAGCCGAACAATTCTTCTACGAGAGCTACTTTGCGGCGGTGAGCGAGAACAGCCCGCTGGAGGGTCTTCCCGAGCGGGCGCTGACCATTGCCGCTCGGTTTGGCCTGTCGGCCATTGATGCGCTGCACGTGGCCGCCGCTGAAGCCCTTGGAGCCGACGAACTGGTGACGACCGAACGCCCCGGAAAATCTCTCCTGCGCGTCACGCTCCTCCCGATCATCTCGATCCAACCCTAGACGATACCCCGCAACCTCAGCCCTCTGGCAGATGCCAGAGGGCTTTTTTTGTATCCACCAAACGCTCATGAGCTGTCTTAGCGGCTCGTGAATAGTTGTCGTTTCTTATATACCGAAAGACTTGATATAAATCTTTCGGTAATATATACTATCCCTTGTCACCACACACGAGTAGGAAGGAAATCAGGGGTAGAGCCGAACGGAAATCGGCAACAGGTCAAGATCGGGTTAAAGGCAACACATAAGGAGGGATACATGCACACGGTTACGCTGGTGGTGAATTTGACGGATGAGGAATACAAGATCGTGGCACGGGACGCGGTGCATATGCGGGATTTTGTTTCTCGCTTTCACCTGGAGGGTCGGGATTGGAGCCTGGAGAGTTCCCTGCTCTGCATGCTCAATCGGGGGATTCGGGATGAGGCGGGATGGCAGAAGGATCGCGATCTGACGTACATCAAGGCCACACGGATGGTGGAAGAGAAGGTGGCGGCATGATGCCATTTGGCACGTCACACATCGTCGCAAGACCATTCGCCGGACTGGCACGCCGTAACATCCGGCTCGGTCTTCCCATCCACCGAGGGTACCGCATCGCTTTAGAAGGGATGCCGTTCTACCGCCAGAATTTCCGTATGAGCCGACGCTGGAAATAAGGGTACTTTCATGAATCAACCTTGCCCGCGCTGCGGAGGAAGTGACCGTTTCTTCCTTGTCAGCAACCCGCGTACTAACACCGCGCCATTCTGGTTCTGTCGGCGATGTAGGCATTACCAGCCTGCAACCGACGCGGACACCACTGGCACACGCACGCCGCTGCGCACCCTCAGCCCGGACGAAATCGCCCAGGCGCATCTGGGATATACCGCCGTCGCCCACTGGTGCGCGGCCCACCTGTGGGCATCCAACCCCGAGTCCATCGCGGCCCTGAACTATCTGCGCCAGCGTGGATTTAGCGATGAGACGATTAAGGCGGCACAGCTCGGCTACCACCCTGCTCCCCACGGCTACGCCAAAACGGGCTGTAAGGCGCTCGATTGGGGCGTCAGTTCCGAGATGACGCAGAGGAGTCGCAGGCCGCACAGCTTGGTGGTCTGCTCGGCCCACAGGGCAGGCACAAGAGCGTGTTACGGGGTGCCATCACCATTCCCTACTGGCATGAGGGAGTATGCACGCTGCTGCGTGGCCGTCAGTTGTTCAGTGCCACCGAGAAGCCGCTGCGCTACCTCTCCCCTGGCGGCGTGTCGCTCTACGGCGGCTCTGCACCGACCCTCTATCTGGCCGACTCGATTGCGAAGGCAGACACCATCCTGCTCTGCGAAGGAGAGTTCAAGGCGCTGGCTGCGCATCAGAGCGGGATCGCCGCTGTCGCCCAGCCCGGAGTCGGCTACCTGCCCGACTCGTTTGTGCAGGCGCTCGCCAAAAAGACCGTGGTGATCTGCTACGACGTGGAGCAACGCCGCGATCCGTTCGAGTTCTCCCCCGGCGAACAATACACCCTGTCAGCGGTAGGACGGCTCTGCGGTATTGATCAGCAGCAGCAGATCAACCGGCTGTATCAGGTGCTGGACGAGCTGGACAAGGCGAAGTCCGATGACATCCGCGAGCAAACCCTCGTGCTGGCTCAGCAGGAGGCAACGAAGGCGAAGATCACCCAACTCAAGCAGCAGCAAGAGCGCATCAAGAAGCTCCAGATCCGTGTGAAGGTCGTGCGCTTACCCCGCCGGGCCGACGAGCGCAAAGTGGACGTAGACGCCTTCTTGCTGCGCTACGGGGCGGATGTGCTGCGCCAACTGATTGCACACGCGCCGGACGGGGCCGACTGGCATGCAGCCCATAGCGGGGGCGAGTTCGGGTACACCCGCACGGGCATGCATAACGGCAAGCCCATCGCCAACTACAAGGCCCGGATCTCAGAGACGGTGTATCTGCATGATGGTCTGGACATCACCACCATGCACCGCATCTCGCTCCAAACCCCCGCTGGCCAGCGGCTCAGCGTAGACGTGCCGGATGAAGATTGGGCCGACGACCGCAAGGCATTGAAAAGCGTGCGCGTGGGCCTGCGGGAAGGCACCTTCGACGATACGCCTGCCCAAGCATTACGGGCGATCCGTATCTTGAGTAACCAGGGCGATCCGCCTGTGGATAGACGAGTCTATACCTGCACTGGTTGGGAACTGATTGACACGAAGTGGCACTACCTATCGAGCGATGGCGCGGTTCACGCCAGCGGCATGACCCCCACGATCCGTGCGGAGATAGACCCCGAGGCGTCGGGCAACCACTACGCGCTGTGTGGCCCCGGCGATCCGCAGGTGGGTGCGGCGGCGTGGCTCTCGTTCCTGCGGGGGGAGGTCTGCCCGCAACCGCTGGCGCTCCTGCTGGCCGGTCAGGCCGCACTCGCCGTCAGCCACCGCTTCAGCGGGAACGCGGCGCGGTCAATGGTCTGGCTGCACCACGAAACCGGCTCGTTTAAGACCGCGATCATCCGGGCCGGAGTCCTCGCACTGTTTGGGCCACGTTTCACCGCCGAACGCGCCGACGGCGCGCCCATCCCGAAGTGGGACGCGACCAGCGTGGGACTCGGGTTGACCGCGTTCTACTACCGCGATTCCGCGCTCTGTATTGATGACTACAAGAGCGGCATGATCTCACCAGAGGCGTTTCGGCGCTTCCTGCACGCCTATTCGGAGAGTACCTCGCGTACACGGGGCACCTACCAGATCCAGATCGAGAAGGCAAAGCCCGCACGGGCGCTCATCTTCTCGACCGCAGAGGACATCCCCCAGGGCGACCCCGGCATGCAGGCGCGTCTACTCTCCCTCGTCATCAAGCCCGAGACGGTCAACACCGAAAAGCTGAGCGAGCTCCAGCGGGCCGGATCCGCCGGACATCTCGCCGCGTTCTGGCGCACCTTCCTGCAAAGCATCGCCCACGAGCTGGACACCCACGGAGTCCTCCACGTCCAAGAGCGCATGCAGGCGCTTATCCGGGCCGACGACGCAGATCTCAGTGGTCACCGGCGGACGGCAGGAGCATTGCGCCAGAACCGGGCCGCGTGGCTGCTCCTGTGGGCGTGGCTCCAGCAGGCCGGATACATCACCGCCGACGAGGCGCGGTCACTGAACGACGCCCATCTGGCAGCCCGGACGCTCCTCACCGCCGATCTGAACGCCCGTCAGCAGGAGAGTCGGCCAAGCCAGATCTTCCTATCGGTGCTACGCGAACTGATCAGCAATGGCGAGCTGGTGATTGAACAGGAAGAGATGACCTGCTCGCGCTGTGACAATCCGCTCAAGCGGGCAACGGACGGCTGGTTCTGCACCAGCCCAACCTGCAATTATCACCTGCCCGCCAGCCGGATCGCCGGGTTTCGCTGCCCGGATGGGATCGGCCTGTTCGCGCAGAAGGTCTTCCGCGAAGTGAGCAAAGTCAGGAATGATCAGCGACAGCCCTTTGCCTACTCTGCCCCGGCGATCTGGCAGCAGATCGACGCGGACGGGGTTCTAGTACAGAAAGACGTGAATGGTCGTCCCTACGTGACCCGGCGCAACGCAGCCAACCGACTGCCCAACGGCTACGGCAAACCCGAATCCGTGCTGCTGATCAAGGCTGAATCCCTCGAATCTGAGATTTCACATGAAAATAGTGAAATTAGGAGTCGATCACGTCGATCACAGAATTTGAGCGGCGTTTCAGCGCAGCAGGACGCCATAGAAGGCGACCCGTCAGAGTTGATCACAGGTCGATCACGCGTCGATCATGTATTACAAACGTGTAAAACCGACGAGGGGATTTTGCCCGTGATCGACGTGATCGACTCTTGTCATACAGGAGTCGATCACAAAAACGGCGCTCCAGAACGCGCTAAAACGAACCTTGATCGACGTGATCAACAAAAATCCATGGATCCCCTTGATCAGAGAATTATTCCCTTCCGCCCGTCCGTGACGTTTAACCAACTTACACACGCACGTTCGCTATTGCGGGCATACGGCACGGTCTCGGAGATGAGTACCGACCTCGCCAGCTTCACCCCCGAGCAACTCACCCAGTTCTGCACGCAGATGGAGACGCGGAAACTCACGAAGGCCAAGCCATGACCAACCGGGACACAATACGAACCATCCAGATCGAGGTACACCTGAACGAAGAACTGCTGCACACGTTGCTAGGGATCGAAGATGTACGAGAGAGCGCAGCGCAGACGCGGGCCATGTATGCGAGGCTTGCATGGGAACCAGAGATTGATCTCTATCCTGATCTGACCGAGCGCGAGATCCTGGCGAACATCGCGTGGGAAGGGCCAATATCCAGTCGGCACCTGCGGATGTGCG
>CAIXLU010000257.1 GCA_903920315.1 uncultured Oscillochloris sp. | reverse complement strand
TTCGACCGCTGCTCCCCGACGCCCTCGCCATCCTGGCGCTGGTCATCCTGCCGCTGCTCGTTTTTTGGCAGGTCTGGGCGACCAACTCGGCTGACCGGGTGATGTTCGGCGGCGACATTCTGATGGGTGCCTACCCGACGCGGGTTTTTGTCCATCAGCTCTTCAACAGTGGGGCTGCGCCGCTTTGGAACGCCTACCAACTCGGTGGAATGCCCTTGCTGGGCGATGTGCAGGTGGCACCCTACTACCTGCCAAATCTGCTGCTGGACGTGCTCTATCGTGGGCGCGATATTACGTACATCAGTTTTGAGTTGCTGGTAGCGGCGCACTACATCCTGGGGGGAGTCTTTTTCTACGCCTACATGCGCGGTATCGGCGTAAGGCCGACGGCGGCCCTGGTAGGGGCAATTGGGTTTGAGTTTAACGGCTTCTTTGTGGGGCATCGCGGCCACTACAACATGATGGCAGCAGCGGCATGGCTGCCCGGTGTCCTCTGGCTGCTTGACCGAAGTTGGTATGCGACCCGCAGGGTACCGGCTATTGCCTGGGCGCTGGGTGCCGGGCTGGCCCTCAGCCAAATGGTGATGGCTGGGCATCCCCAGGCCGTCCTCTACTGCTCGCTGGCCGTCGTGGGCTACGCAGGCTACCGCTGGGTGGGCGACCTGCGCCGGAAGCCTGTGGGCTGGGCCGCACGCCTACGGATACCGGCGCTCTTTGTCCTCACCGGCGTATTGGCGGCAGGCATTGCAGCGGTGGCCCTGTTACCCGCGATTGAACTCATCGGTCGCTCGCGGCGCAGCGAGCTGTCGTATACCTTTGCCGCGCAGTACTCGCTGATGCCGCGTAACCTGCTCGGCCTGCTGGTGCCGGATTTTCTGGACTGGGGTACGACGGAGTACCGCATCTACGCGGGCGTGCTGACTCTGGTACTTGCTGCGGCTGCCTGGATGGTGCCAGTAAACCCGCGCCCCGAGCGACGATTTTTTACCCTGGCGGCGCTGCTGGCCTTGATCACCGCCCTGGGCGGGTTCACCGTGCTGCACGGGATGATCTACCGTTTTGTGCCGGGATTCGCCTCGATCCGCGTCAGCGCCCGCGCCTTCTATATCGCTAACCTCGCCCTATGCGCCCTCGCCGCCTTCGGTGCCGAGAGCCTCATTGGTGCGCTGGCGGAGGATGAGCTACGCCGATTGCGCGGGCTGACCCGCATTGCCAGTATGCTACTGGCCACGGCGCTGCTGATAGGAATCGGGTTATATGCGCTGCTGATCAGCAACTACCACCCGGTGGGCGAGGGCTTCTTCTTCGCCGAGAGCCTCTTCAGCCGCCTGCCCTCCGCTGACGTGTACACCATGCTGACCCAGACGGCCAATGCCTACGGGGTTTTTCTGCTCCTGCTGACAGGTGCGGTTGTCCTCATCTGGGCGCGCAGTGCGGGGCGATTGAGCGGGCGCGGGATGGCTCTGGCTGCTGCCCTGCTGATGTGCCTTGATGTCACCACGTTTGCGCCCTACCACGATACCATTGCGGCGGATCCGGCCACGGCACGGTTTACGGTGCGCAAGTACGCCACGGGCCTGCTGGATGCGCCATGGAAGATTACCGACCAGGATGCGCTGATCACCGCCCTGCGCCGATTGCCTCCAGGCGTGCGCGTGGATAATGCCGCTGAAGTGCTGCCCGATAACTATAGCCAGGTCTACGGCATTCCCTTCGCGACCGGCTATAATATCCTCGACATCGCCGAGCGCTTTCAGATGCTGACCGAGTGGCCGAATCTGAGCGACGCCACCCGCCGCGACCTGCTCAATGTGGGGTATGTGCTGACTCTGCCCGATGCGGCTGATCCGCCGGAACTGGGGGCCAAGCTGCTGATCAAGAATAGCCAGGGTCAGCTCTGGCAACGAGCGCAGCAGCCGAGCTACGCCCATTTCAGCAGTAGCCTGCGCCCCGCCGCAACCATGATCACGCTGAACGGGCTGTTGAGTCGGCCCGGTGTGGCCTCTGACGCGCAACCAACAGTCTCCGCCGATGGCGGGCAACTCCACACTATCTTGCGCCAGCTCTGGCCCGAGGCACTGGATAAACCGCTCTACGCGATTGGTTCCACGGGCGTGCAGAGCCCGGTAGACATCAGTATCCTGGCGGGCGGGCCGATCCAGTACAGCGCGGTGCTTGTGGACGGTGTGACGGTGACACCCCGGCAGCGCGGGATTGTTCTGGCTATGATTGACCCGACAAGTGGCAAGCTGATCGCCGCCGATGGGTTCGATACCTACGCATCCAGCGATGAAAGTACCCGCATGGCGGCGCTGATCAGTTCAGCCACCAATGGTACAATCATCGCGCTGGCAACCTACGATGAGGGCACCGTCAGTCTCGGTGATGCTGGCCGATCTGCCATTGCCAGCCTGGGGGCAAAGATTGATCTTCGCGGGCAGAGTGGCGCGGCCTACGCGCTAGTAGGGGTGAAGGGAGCAGCAACCGGCAGCGCCCTGGAGCAGATTGGCAAAACGCCACTGACCCTCGATGTGGGTGTGGGGGCGCTGGCGGCTCAACCGAATGCGCAGTTCACCAGCAGTCTGCTAAGCTACCAACCTGACCAAATCAGCCTGCTGGTACACAATAGCGTGCGTGGATTGTTAACGGTCAGCGAGAGCGTTTATCCCGGCTGGGACGCCTATGTGGACGGATTGCCCACCACCACGCTGCGGGTCAACGGGTTACTACGCGGGGTGATCGTGCCGCCCGCCCTCGACGGACATCCTCACGAGGTAACATTCATCTACCGGCCCCTGAGCGCACGTCTGGGCGGCGCAATCTCGTTGCTCTCCCTATCTCTGGCCGCAGGCACCTTGCTGGCCTTCGCAGCGGCAGCAGCACCTCGTGTAGCGTGGCGTCGCCGCAAACCGATACCACCTCGGCCCCTCCTTGGCCAGGGGCCGAGCGTGGGCGCGGAGAGCTAAAAAAACGCACTACCGCAAAACTCACCATGTCACGCTGAGCGCAGCGAAGCGTCCCGGCGAGCATTATTATCGTCGGGACGCTTCGCTGCGCTCAGCGTGACATGACACCCGACACCTGACACCTGAAACCCGACACCTGAAACCTTGCCTGAAAATTCACCTCTATGCGGCGACTATGCCTCCTCCTCCTCCTTCTGATCGCATCGGGAGTGTCTTTTATCCGGCCCCAACCCAGCTTTGCACAGGCCATCTACTTCGTAGACTCCGATCCGAAGATGATCGTCCTGGGGAATAGCTTCTATGAGGTTGGAATACATAAGACGAACGGGGCCATTGGCTACATTACCGATAAGGCAACTGGACAACACATCTCTGAAGGATCGCGCTACGGATGTTTGTGGGGTGCCTACGGGATGCATGCCAATTATGTTGGTGGATGTAGCTACACCGTTGGCGCGACAAGTGCGTTCAGCTACACATGGTCGGCAGCGGATGCGCGCCTGTCGCTGCGCTACACGCCCGATCCCGCCCGCACCACGAACGCAACCGCGCTCGTTACGCTGACCGCCTCGCCAGATCGCTGGTTCGACCTCCAGCTTCAGATAGAGAACCACCTTGGCGGAACGCTCGACTACGTCCTCTTCCCCTCCGATCTCGTATTTCGCGAGGCAGATCTTCAGGCGGTGTACCTGCCGGTTTCGCCGGGAATTGTGCTGAAACCGGCTTTCTTTGCGCAGAATCGCTCCTATGTTGCGGCATATCCCGGCGATTTTTTTGCCGACTTTATGGCCCTGACATCCGGCAGCGGATCGATCAGCATCTACACGCTGTACGATGAGGGAGCAGGCGTCAGGCCGCTGGTGCTGGGGTTCAATCACGATGACGGCTATCTTCAGGATAGCAGCTACTACTACCACTCATTTGGTACCAGATCGCCCGATGGTGGACTATGGACCTCGCCACAGGTGCGGGTGCGGATCGGCCAGCCGATCACCGAGAGCGTACAGGCGTATCGCAGCGATAACGGAATCGATCAGTTTCGTTCGCTGGCGTCCAAAGCTGGGGCGCGCTACACGCAGATCGTACAATCCCCGCTCTTCAAGGCGGATGCCACCCAACTCGCGATTCCTTTTGCGCAGTATGCCGCCCTTCTCGCCCAGGTACCCGCGCCCGGAATCCTGCATCTGCTGGCCTTTCAGCCGGGGGGATTCGACGAGTATCACCCCGATATGCTTCCGCCCGCAGCGGCATGGGGCAGCATCGCCGATATGGCGGCGATGATTCAGCAGGCCCAGGCGATGGGCTTTCTGGTGATGCCGTATATCAATCCAACCTGGTGGAATGATCCGTCGCCCACGTTACAGACAATCATCGCCACAGGTCAACTCACCAATGTAGCCGCCTTAGACTCGCTCGGCATCCCGCGCTATGAGGTCTACGGCCCGCATACCGGCTATGCAGTTTCTCCCTACGCGCCCCTGGTGCGCCAGCGCATCGGTCAGCTCATGAGCGATATAACTGGCTCCATTTCCAGTGATCTGGTTTTTGAAGATCAGATCGGCGCACGCACCTGGATTTTTGATCACAACCCCTTTTCACCCCATCCAACCGCCTATACGCAGGGCTGGCTGGAGCATACCCGCACGTACAGCAACACCCTGCTGATGACCGAGGGCGGGATGGATCGCCTCGCAGAGACGGAGCTTGGCTTTCACGGGGGTGTGCTTTTGGCGGAGCGATTGCTCCAGACCGAGGGACGCTGGGGGAATGGGACGTGGGAACCCTACCCGATGTTGCCGCTCATGCTGCGCGATAAAGTCCTGCTCTACCAACATAATTTGGCACCAGAAAGCTTCACCGTCAATAAGGCGACTCTGGCCTGGAATATGGCCTTTGGCTTTATGTTGAGCTACGACCTGGGCTGGACAAACTTTGGCGGCGGAGTCACCGACCCCTGGCTCGCCGTGGTGACGGCCTTCCAGCGGGAGGTATTTTCCCGCTATGCGGGTGAACGATTGTTGAGTTATACCGACATGGGAAACGCGGCGACTCGTAGCGTATTTGAGCATGTCTCCGTGGTCACAAACTGGAGCAGCACGACGCCCTATGAGGTTGGGCCGTATGAAATTCCGCCCTCGGGCGCAATGGTGACGAGCGACGATGGCAGCCTGATCGCGGGCGTGTTCAGCAGTTATAACGGCCACCCGCTCCGAACCGGTGATCATTACCTGATTGAACAACACGGTGCCGATGCCATCACCGTGCGCCAGCCAATGGGCGACGATACCGAACTGGCGATCCGCAACCCGATGGGGTGGAAGATCGCAGACGGATCCGCAGTTTCAGCCGTGAGCGTGGACGGGATACCCCTTGGCACCGTCGCCAGTTCAACAACGACTGACGGCGTCACCTTTGTCTACCAGCACCAGATCGCGGGGGTTGCGGTTTCGTATTACCAGATTGCGATTGTTCAGGGGACGAGGATTTTCTTGCCACTGGTGCAGTTTCCTGGATGAGGGGTAGGGGCGCAGCAGCCCCAGATGAGTCAGGGGTGGGGATGCATAGGTGCTGCTGCGCCCCTACGCTTGCGTATTTCGCGATCAAAAGCCCACGCCAATCCCACGATCTCCACAAGCGTGGCCCCCAACATCAGCAGCCAGAAGGGTTTGAGCAAACGTGCCCAGATGGGCAGCGGGGCAATCGTTAGGTTCGCCCCTGGCGCGAGCAGTGCCGCCGCCGGTTTTTCGCTCCCATCGGTGCGGATGATGCCCAGGTATGCCTGCGGCCCGGTCTGCCACGGCCAGCGACCCGCAACCGTTGCCGGCACACGGGCGAAATCGTAGAGCGTCCAGGCCAGATGTCCCGTGGAAGGATCGAGATGTTGCAGCCGGGAGAGCAGCGCGGCGTAGTAGGTCGCTTGCTCAGCTTCGGTGTGGCCGTTGGGGAAGACGGTATTCCAGGTTGGCAGGCCAAACTCGCCCAACAGCAATGGCTTGTCTGGCGCGGCGTGGCGCAGCGCGACGTAGCCGGTGGCCAGTTCGGCCACCGGGGCGTAGTAGTGGAACTGCACCATATCCACCTGCCCGACAAGCCGTACCGCAGCGGTAGGACTTGACCAGCCAATAGTCAGGATGTGGTTTGGGTCGTAGCTACGGGCCAGGAGCGCGATATGCCTGAGCCAGGTATCAACAATCTGTCCCCCGACACGCGCATCATCAAGATCGGGTTCATTCTTCAGATCCCAGGCCAGAATGGCCGGATGTCCGGCAAAATAAGTCAGCAACGTCTCCAACTGGCGGTCGGCATCGGCCCAGTGCAGCAGACTGTAGTCGCCGCGAAAATCGAAGAGGGTGACGATCAGTTTGAGATTCTGCGCCTCGGCCCGGTCAAGCAGGTCGCTCAGGCGATCACGCATAATCGGATCTACGTGCGGGCCACCAAACTGCTCATAGGGGACGAAAATGCGAATCGTATTCAGCCCCAGACCCTTGATCCGACTCAGATCACGGTCAATCACCGCCGGATCGTACTGCGGCCAGAAGGTGTCCCAGGGCGTGGCCTGCGGGTAATAGTTAATCCCGGCGACCGCAAAGGGTGTACCGTCAACGCGCAATCCCGTCCCATCAACGCGGGCGCAGCCCGGACACGCCGGGGCAATCGGTCTGTTGTCCGCTTCGGTTGCCGCCCGACGCACCCAGTGACGCACGTGCCACAGCCCATTCTCTAGCAGCATCACCACATCGTAGTCGGCGCGAGTCTCCTCCACGCTGATAATCGTCCCCTTGGCGTCGCGGATCACGTGGACGACCGTGGCGTCGTGATCGGTGAAGGCAACAATGGAGCCTTCGGCACTAGAAAGGTGCAATTGAAGGTGATGGGCGGTATCGGCCTGCTCAATAGAGAATCCGTCAGAGTGCGTCCGCCGCACGGCGGCGCTCACCTCAGCCAGAGATGGCCCGGTAAAGTAGGTCGTCAGCCCGTGGGGTTCGCCCTTCTGGTAAGAGAGGTTTATCTGAAGCCAGGCGCGGATGTAGACAGACTCGATCTGGCTGCGAGTAAGCGGATCAATCTGCCGCCCACTGTCGGCGTCATCTGCTGCCCACGAGAGCGCAACATGCAGATCCGGCGGCACATTTGGCACAATGTTTAGCGCACTGGCTGGTTCGGCACCACGCTCGAACGATGCCAGCAGGTTCGCGGATCCGCTGACAACGACCCAGGCTCCAGCGAGGGTTAGGGCAAGTAGCAGCGCCCAGATAATCAGCTTAAGGTGTGTTTTTTGCATCGCTATGGCACACTGAAGTTGGTTTGTCCAACCCCGGTGCCAATGTCGATCTTGATCTGATAATTACCCGAAACAAGTTCACTACGCCGAAGCGTCAGCCTCGCCAGCCCGCCCAGCGTCTCCGCCTCGCGCTGGTACGTCGTGCCATCGGGGCCGATAAGGGTGATCTGAGCGAGCGTGCCATTCGGCACAAATTGGCCGAGTGCGGCTAACAACGGCCCCACAACAATAGACATCGTGCCAGTGGCATGATCAATGCTTACCGTGACCGGGAAGGCCCCCACCGCGAGTCCCGGCGCAAAAACAATGAGGAGCGCGGTGCTTTCGACTCCGTAGAGGGTTGCGCGCACCGTGACAGTTCCTGGCTCGCTGGGAGCCTGGAGTTGGGCCTCGGCAACACCATCAATAGTGTAGGCCGGGATGAGCCGTGGCTGTCCGCCCGGCGTCTCGGCGACGAACGTGATCAGCGTTCCGTCGAGCATCTGGTTGCCATAGACATCCGTAATCGGATCGGTGCGCAATGTCACAAACTGGCGACCATCAGCGGGCAAGTTGCTGGGGCTAGCATTCAGACTGAACGGGCCAGGCCAGCCGGGGGTCTCGATCAGGTTAGCGTCCGGGCCGTGGGCATCACCCGCCGTCACGCTGATTGTGGTGCGGCCGGCGTGGGTAGAACTGGAAATACGCCGCCAGGCCAGCAGATGCGTCACCGACGCACTGAACGTCTCAGGTGAGCCATCCGGTCGCCGGATGCGGAACTGGAGCGGGGTGCCTTCGGCCACCGGATTGCCAAATGAGTCGAACGGGATCGC
Source organism: uncultured Oscillochloris sp. (assembly GCA_903920315.1). Classification (GTDB taxonomy): domain Bacteria; phylum Chloroflexota; class Chloroflexia; order Chloroflexales; family Chloroflexaceae; genus Oscillochloris. The sequence continues at coordinate 5,617 of CAIXLU010000257.1, read as the reverse complement.
GACCACGCTGCCCCAATGTGCGCCATCGGCGATAACCGAGTGCGGGCCAACTAACGGTGTCACCGGGTCAACCGGCTGGCCGGGGTTGATCGTCAGTTCGGCGCGACCTTCGGCGGCGGCGGCGTGCGCCACCAGGGTGACCAGCCCGGCCACCTGAGTATCTGTGGCCGGAATCTGAAACTCGGCCCGCCCCGCCTGAAACGGCGCTCGGGAGAGCAGCGGGCCGTAGCTGCCCTCCATCACCAACGTCACGATCATCCCGTCAGGTGCATCAGATCGCTCCACCACCAGCGTCACCGGTTGTCCGGCGGCGATAGCAGCGGGCGCACGCAGGTTCAGCGTCCCGGAGAGCGTTGGCGTGGGCTGAGCCAACGTGCGGGTACAGCCTGTCATCAGGGTGAGGAGTATGATGATAACGAGTGTTCGTCTCACGGATGTTTACTGACTGCTCCCTTCAAAGGCATGGACGCTCACCCGTAGCGAGGAGAATCCCATCTCTGGCGGCAGCGGCATGCGCTCGCGCCAGGGCGCATCAACACTGACTTCGGGAAGTAGCGCGGTGCCGAAGAGTCCGCTCTGCTGGTTCACTGTCGGCACGTTTCCAGAATTGTCCAGGGGAATATCCATCACCTGGGTACGTTGCGGGCGCACCGCATCGCGGATGTAAACATGATCAACCCAGGCCACCTGGCCTTTCGCATCATAGTAGGTCAGCAGCACATGCGGGATCGTCGCCTCGGCGGTGCCGGTATTTAGCAGTTGGCCGCGCAGATGCATGGTACCGTCATCGGCGCGAAAAATCTCCAGGTCTTGGAGGGTCAGGTTGCGGCTTAGATCGTGTTGGGTGATCACCGCTTTGGCGTAGACATCAAACGAATCCACGGGCCTGGTTAGCAGCGGTGGGGTGAAAGCTCCCGGCTTGAAGGTTTTTAGGTCAAGCGTATCGGTCAGCACCGCGCCCGCCACGCCCTCAAAGTCCACCCGAAACGGCGTTACTTCCTTCGGGAAGAGCTTGTGCATGATCACTTCCTGGGCGTTGTAGCGCGAAAGTACATCGCCGGCGGCATCGTGCAGGAAGGCCGTCACCGTCACATCAGCGGGGTCGGAACTGGTGTTAATCAGTTCGCCGACGACGCTGTAGCGCCCGGAATGGCGCACCAGGCGCGCCGAGAGAATTTGGAGATCGGGACGGTCAAGAATATCGGCGAAGTCCGTGGGCTGGTTGATCACCCGGCGGCGACTGGTCGCTACCCAGCCCACCTCGCCCCGGCGAAAGAACGGCTCTGGCGGCACCGTCACATCAACCGGGTCGGACTCGATATACCAGCGATCATCACGCATCACCAGTGTGAGCAGTTGTGTGGTCGGGTAGGTTGAGAGCGACGTCACCCAGTCGGTTTCAACCAGCATACCGATTCGGCTAGAATCAGCCGAGATGATCTGGACGCGGACATTGTTGAGCTTGCCGTAAGACGCAACCATGCCACCCTTAACCGAGAGGTCGAGCAGGTACTGATCATAGGGTGGCCGCGTTTGCGGATCAAGCCGTGCATACGCCTGACTGAAGCGGCGGAAGTCCAGATCATCGTAGTATTGCTGAACAATGGTGGTCGGGGTGCGTGCCTGTCCCAAATACCACATTCCGCCACTGGCCAACGATGCGAGGCCAATTGAGATGAGCAGGGCCAGGCGCACATGCTGAGCCGTGGGAGTGGCTGGACGCGGGCGGGGCAACCGACTCACCCACTCTAGCCAGATCTGCCAGGGCACTGATGGCGAGTCATCGCCGGGCGGAATCTCCGACCAGATCAGCAAACGCTGGTCAATCCACATCCAGATCCGCTGCCCGCGCCCAACGACATCGGCCTGCGCCCAGAGCGCGTGCGCCCACAATCTCAATCGGCGGAAGGGCCGAGTCATGGTTGCCCATATGTGTCCACGAATATGCAGCGGCGTATGGATGCCGCTCTCCTCATTCAGGTTCAGCAGCCAGCGCAGGTAGGGCAGCCAGAACGGCGAGGCGAAGGCAATCAGTGCCATAACGATTGCCATCAGAGGGACGGTGCCCCACATCACGCGCTGGTAGAGCGGAATTTCACGGCGCGGCAGCACCTCGGGCAGCGGCGGAATATCCTCACGCTCCCACACCATGATCCCGTTCTCTAGGCGCTGGAGCCGGTGCCAGCCTGAAAAAAACAACAGCGGATCGTAGAACTGATCGTTTGAGAAGATAAACTTCAAGTTATACTTATCCGGCACAGCCAGAAACTGCTGGAGCGAGCCAATGCCGGGGACACCGCTATACTTCGCGCCCTCCAGCCGCTCCACCGGCGTACTGGTCATTTCAGGCAGTCGCCGGGCCGAGTGATAGTTTCCATCAACCGAGTTAGCAGTCGTCTGGGCGGAAAGCCAGGCCATCTGGTCGCCGAAACCGAGGGTCAGGTAGCGCCAGCGCCAATGTTCATCTTTGGTCAGAAACGTGGCAATCGGCTGGAAGTCAATCGGGTCGGGCTGAAAGCGGCGAAACTGGGTCAGGTTGGAGACAAAGAACGAGATCACCAAGTAGGTGAAGATGAGCAAAATATGGCTCAGACGCCAGGTAATATCGCCAAACTGTTCGCGCAGATACGTGGCCAAACCGCCATGCTGCAAACTGACAACAAACTCACCAACGAGGGGCAGCATGGTGATCGTCGCCCAGAAGGTAAAGCGGTCGAGGGTTAGCACATCAAAGGCACCGCCCAGGAGCATTTTAGGGAAGGGCGTCGTGCCACCAGTCCCCAGGAAAACCAACATCGCCAGCGAGAGAGTCATCGGCCATGCGCGTGTGGTCAATCCCTTATAAAAGACATAGGGTACGGTGAGGAGCGTCAGGCCGTAGGGAATGAGCCAAAAAACCAAACCGGCGCTGGTATTGACAATGAACGAGTCACGCGAGGCGTGAGGGATTGAAACTTGAGTGATCGGATCGGCCTTGCTCCAGAGCCAGTAGGGAAGAACGACCAAAATAAGAGCGGCGATCAGACCGGGGCCATAAATAGCTGCACGGATCGTCACAGGCAAAACGCGGCGCACCCGGCGCACAATCAACGGGCGCAGGTTAACCCATGTGACTCGTCCGGGATGCTGGGGCGGCTCATCAGGCAACGGCTGATGGAAGGCAATCACGATTGACGAGGCAATCACGGGTGCGACAAAGAAGACCGCGCCAAACAGCGTGGTGACGTGATGACCCGCCGTGGTGGCAGCATTCAGCAACCAGGCCGTGATCAGCCAACGCACGCGCCCTTCATCCAGCCAGCGCTGAACAAAAGGCAGGGCGTTGAGCAAAAATCCAAGGGAAAACATCGTGGGCAACTGCCCAAAAACATGCACCGTTTCGGCGGTACACGAGGCAAAAACAAGCAAGAGCGCGGCATAGCCAGCAGCCTCTTCGCTCGCCCAGATCTTCGCGAAGCGGTAAATCCCCAGAGTGACGTTGAGAACCGCTAAGAGCGCCACAATCACGAATCCGGTCTTCAGGCCCACCGCATACGAGAGCAAAGCAATTGACTGCTGAGATCCCGGCGGATAGCTGGTCATCGGGAATCCGGTATACCAGCGCGGCTCCCAGTGATCAAACCAGGTACGAGCGTAGTGGTCGGCGAAGAAAATATGGACGTAGGCGTCGTAGGTATGGGTGTAGGTGCCGCTGAGGAGAAGAGCGCCATGATAGGCAAGGGCGATGGCTAGCGCCAGAAAGAGGAGGGGGTTATACCGACCCAGAAGTAAGCGCATGTATGTTTCACCGGCCTAAAAGCAATCACATGGTACACTACCTTCACCAGGATCGGATGCACTATGTCGGTGATTCCCCGACACTGTCAGGAATTTCCTCACTCCCACGTCACATCTTCCCCGCTAGATAGTTCGTACCTGCGACGACTACACTAGGGAGGAGGCGTCCTTGCTCGCCAAGGATGGTCTGCGCGAGTGCCTACAGGAAATTCGCGCATGCGAGACCATGCAAGCGACTAAAGAACGAAGAGCGGAGGAGTCCCTTCCATGGTGGTGATCAACAAAGCCGAGGTAACAAACAAAACCAAGGCAATAAGTGAGATCGAGGCAATGAGCATGACTGAGGAGGTAAACGTGATTGGGGCAATGTCATCCATCGAGATAGCCGCACGCGCAAAGAGCCAACTGTCGGCACTCACCGGGCTGAATGCCAGCACCATATCGCGCCTCAGTCACGATGCAGACGGCTGGCATATTGTGGCTGATATGATCGAACTGAAGCGAATCCCTGAGTCCTCCGATGTGCTGGCCACCTACGAAGTTCAGCTTGACGAGACAGGCAACCTGCTCAGCTACCGGCGCACACAACGCTATACCCGTGGTCAGACCAGCGATTAGCAACTCGAACTGACCCGCATCTGGACGCCACGACGCTCCCTCAGTCTGCCGTCTGCACAGTTAGGAAGAAGTCGCTTATGTCTACATCTGCCCACCTCCAGCACTCGGTTCAATCAACAAACCTCGCCGACATTCTTGAGCGTGTCCTCGACAAAGGTGTCGTCATCGCTGGTGATATCAGCATCTCATTAGTTGGCATCGAACTCGTCTCGATCAAAATCCGTCTGCTGATCGCCTCGGTTGATAAGGCCATGGAGATGGGCATCAACTGGTGGGAGAACGATCCCTACCTGACCACTCGCGCCCACACACTCACTGATGAGAATCGCGATCTGCACGAGCGGCTCGCACGGCTCGAAGCGCAGATGAATCCCAATGCTCTGCCCGTTCCTGCGAATACAACGCCTGCATAACATGGACTGTCCCGCTGGGGGGGCCAACACCAACCGGACGAGCGCGGGTGGTGCGCTCGTCCGGTTGGTGTTGGCGACAAACTAACGGTGTCGTTCACTACCGCATGGCCAATGGGAGGTAGACCTTGGACGTGCTTGACAAGCCCACCTGAGGGACGCTGCCTGTGCGCTCGTCGGGCATGCCAGCGACCAGGATTATCGGCGCACTCGGTGCTACCTTGGTCGCGGCAAGACCGCTGCTCGCCAGCGATGCAGAGTTCGTCGAAGCCACTTTGGTCGCGGTGGTGAGGCGGTATTCGGCGGCGGTATACCCGTAGATTTCCACTTGGTAGACTCCCGGCGTTACCTCAGTGGCCGGTATAGTCACCTGCTCATTGACACTCCCCGTCTGATTGCTCACCCGCGCCGATTGGGCAGTGTTCGACGACCAGACGTACAGGTCGGCGTCGCCGCTTACCACCGCCAGATTGACACTGAGTTCCTGTCCTTTCGCGACCGTGTAGCGATAGATTCGCGTCTGGCCTCGGCTAATCTGGTCGGAGGCGACTTCGTAATTGATCAACTGGCGAGCGTTGCCCACCGAAATGTTGTTGGCCACGTCGCGGGCACGCACCTGCACATAATGCATCCCTGGCAACGGGAGCAGTGACCAACGGTAGCTCGCGGGGGTCTGGGTATAGGGCAGCCATCCCGACCGCGCTACCGGCACCCAGCGCTGCGCACTGTCGTTATAGACATATTCGATCAGATGCACCGATTGCACCCCACTGGCGTTGGGCGGCGGGTCAAGCGCCTGAATATCCACCGTC
>CAIXLU010000256.1 GCA_903920315.1 uncultured Oscillochloris sp. | reverse complement strand
CACCACGATGGGCTACGCCGAGGTGAACGATGCGGCGCTGCGGGCCGCGCTGGAGGGCGGGCCACACCACTGATGACGACGCAGGCACAGAAACCGCGACGACGAATCCTCCCCCTGGAGTGGATTGAGCCATAGGAGAACAACGCGGATGAAGCTCGTTGATGTGACTGCTCTCACCGTCCGAGAGACGTATCGTGTGCGCGTGACGTTCTCCGACACGATCACGAAGGAGATAGATCTGGAGCCGTACCTGAGCGGCCCGATCTTCCTGCCCGTGCGCGAACCTGCCTTTTTTCGTCAGGCTCTCATCAGCGACGGGGCGATTTCGTGGCCGAACGGGGCTGACCTCGACACCCCGGTGCTTCGGTATGGCCTCACGCCCGCAGCGTGGGAATCGTGATCATGATGTGACCCTTTCCCTCGTGTCACCGCTGACATGAAGCCAAGAGCGCGGCGATCTTTCCCGATCACCGCGCTCTTGGCTCCTGGGATGCACTCTTCTTCCGCCTAGACACCACCCCGCAGGCGCTGGGGCGGCTGCTTACCCGCGTGATCCGGCGTGGGCGGCAGCGATACTCAACGCCCCCGGCAATCGTCGGGGGCGTTAGGTGCGGGGTTATCCCGCTGTCCTTCCGGGTCGGCCCGGCGGGTACACGCCCTGCGCTACCTCGTCGCGATACCGGCTCACGGCGGCCAGCGTGGTCTGCCAGCGCCCGCTCCGCTTGATGGCCGGGAGCCGCCCTTTGCGGATGAGCCAGCCCAGATAGTCGGCAGCATATTCCGTCTGCGCGGCGAGGTCGGCCAACGACTGGTACGCGGCCTCGGGTTCGGCCTCACATGACTCCAAATAGAGATCCAGACCGTGTTCCACAGCGCGTCCCATCACCGTCAGGATGCCGCGATAGTCGCCGGTGTTCGCCGCCTCCAGCGCATGGATGTATCCCAGTCGCCACTCGCGCAGGATGAGCGCGGGCGGGTAGCCAGATCGCATCAGCATCAGGTTAAGCAGCAACCGGCCCACCCGTCCGTTCCCGTCGCTGAACGGGTGGACGGCCTCGAAGCCGTGATGCGCGATGGCCGCACGCACGACCGGGTGATACGCCGTCGCCTCGGCGGAGTCGATCCACGCGAGCCACTGGCGCAGATAGTCCGGCACGTCACGCGGGTGCGGCGGTGTGACCGATGCCCCCCGGATATGCACCGGGATACTGCGGAGCATCCCCGCATCCGGGATGATCTTATCCATCACCACCTGATGCACGCGGAGGATGAGCGCCACGGTGATCGGCTCCGCGTCGTCACGGAGGTCGCTGATCAGCGTAAACGCCTCCGCGTGATTCGTCGCCTCCAGGTGTTCGCGTAGGGTCTTGCCGCCCACGGTGATTCCATGCTCCAGCACCATCTGGGTCTCGGCGAGGCTGAGGGTGTTGCCCTCAATCGCGTTCGAGTGGTAGGTGAGCAGCAGCCGCATGTCATCATGCAGCCGACGCACCAAGATCGGGTGCATCGGACGAAAGGTATCAAGGCGGTGCCGCTTGGCCTGGATGCGCTCCAGGAGGCGGCGATCTATCGTGGGTGCCATCGCATTTCTCCTGCACAGAAATAGCCCCGGATTGAGGAATTATACCTCATCCGGGGCTATTTTGTCGGCCTGACGGTCATTGCTCACGGGTGCTGCGTCGGTGTCACCTCGACACATCAACGGTGCATGAGAAGAAGAAGGCGTGCATGGAATCCCACGGCCAGAAGGTCGGACGCTCAATGATGGGGCTATCGTTGTTGATTAAGCTCCAGGTTGCCTGGGGATGCGCCACATAGACATTTGTGGCGTCGTTCAGACCCGCACCGCGCCAAATGCGAAGGCGGGCCTGGGGGGCCAGCAGCATGGTCGGTAGCGTCTCATTTCCGTCATGGTCGCGGAGTATCCACCCTTCGAGGCGCAACTCCTCCGCCCCCGTGTTGGTCAGTTCCACATAGGCGCTCGCGGCGCATCGGTGTTCGGCCTGCGCCTCCAATGGGAGGGGGCTGCGACACCCGCTCATGACAAGGCTGAGGAGGGCAAGCAAAAGCGGGCGGACAGGTGAAAATCTACGCATGGTGTACCTCTCTTCACCGACGTTCTCCTTACGGCACTGTCACCGCAAGCGCGGCGTCAATTGCGGGGTCAATCGTCAGCAGAGTGCGGTGTGTCCAGCCCACCTGCCCTCGTTCATCCCGAACCTGTATCCACTGCCCATCGGTGGAGCGGCCAAGCAGAGCGACCGTCTCGCCCGCGTGGAGTTGGTCGAGGACGGCGGCCTGAAGCGCGGGGGCGGCCCGCACATTGCCTCCATT
>CAIXLU010000255.1 GCA_903920315.1 uncultured Oscillochloris sp. | reverse complement strand
CTCCTGCTCCTCCAGGCCCGCATCACCGAACAGGTCAATCAGGTGCTTCTCCATACCGAGGGTGCAGGTGGTGTACACCTCATCAGCGATGACATCGGCACCATCGAATCCGAGGAAGGGACGGTAGGAGAGCAGGTGGTTCTCAATATGGGTCGGCGGCGCGATCACCATACAGTTTAGCTCATGCTTACGGGCGGTGTGGCGCTCCATCTGGGTGCCGCAGATCAGATCGGGGCGGAGTTCGGCAATCCGCGCAGCCGTCACCTGAAACTCATCAGTGGCCAGGAATTGCTCATCGGTCACGTAACCCTGGAGTTGCTCGCGTACCCAACCCGCCTCGCGCAGCAGGTAGGTGCCTGCGCCGACAATCGGCATACCCAGTTCATCATGGAGGAACTTGGTCATCCCCACCGTATGCGTGGCATCACCAAAGATAAAGGCCGCCTTACCCGAATAGCTATCCATATCGGCAGTGCGGGCGAACCAGGGCACCGCCGAGGGTGCCGACATCCCATCAAGCGAGAAGGCAGTCAGCGGGGGCATACGGATGACCGGGCCGTTGCGCCGGGCACCGATCTCATTCAGCGTATCCACCAGAGCGTTGAGCCAGCGCAGGGTGGGCTGAACACCAATGGGAGCCTCGCGGAGGGCAGGCGTACCGAACTGCTCTTCCAGATAGTCGGCGGCAACGGTGCCAAGCTCACGGTAGGGCGCAATATTCAGCCAGGCCGCCGGCAAGCGGCGCAGATCATCCACGCTGGCTCCCCAGGGGGCCACCACATTCACCTGCACCCCAAGGGTATTGAGCATCCGCCGGATGCTGGTGAGATCGTGGCGCACGTGGAAGCCCAGCGAGGTCGGGCCGATGATATTCACGCTAGGTCGCTCAGTGAGCGGCTGGGGAGTCGCGTAGCGCCGTACCAAGTCACTGAACAGACCCTCGGCGGCCCCGTTCTCCTGCATGCGGTACGGGTTCGCGTCGTAGACCAGCACATCCGCGTTCAGGTGAGCCGAGGCCGCCGTAACCTCCAGATTTTCCTGAAGCAGGATGGTGCTGCACGAAGCGGCGACAACTATCAGTTCAGGATGCAGCTTCTCTTCAACCTGGCGTAGAGTCTCGGGCAGGCGGATCGTGCCACGAGCGAGATCGGTGCCACTCACCACCGAGGTCGTCATCGCGGGAAACGAGGGCGTGCGCTCCAGCATCGTAAAGATCGTGGTCACGTAGTCATCGCCCTGAGGGGCGTGGAAGACCGCGTGAACATTGCGCATGCTGTTCATTACCCGGCCAACGCCGTGGTGGGCGGTACCCTCATACATCCAGTAGGCAAGACGCATATAAACTCCCATTCACAATGCACAATTGGCGACGACCGCTCAATCTGCAATCTACAATTCCTGTAAAGGGATCACATCCCCAGGTGCCGACGGCATCAAGCCCATCGTCCATACCGGATCCGAACCAAGGGGATCAAGAATGGCGTGGCGGCGCAGCGCCTTGGTAAAGGTGGTCGCCAGGATGTTCACCCCGGCCCAGCCGTGGATGGGCATGAAGGCAAACTCGGTACCCCACTTGGCTACCAGACCCTTACCAACCAGCGGGTTCGTCGTGATCATATTCGAGATGATCAAGTCAGGCTGGTGGGTAGCGATGTCGCGGAGCTGCCGATCAAAATTGGGCTGCTCAACCAGGGGAACGCCCTCAAGACGCTCAAGCTCACGGGAGTGGAAACGCCGATTGATCGCCGGAGTGCTGCACTCCACAATCTCAGCCCCGCAGGCGCGCAGGAAGCGGGCCAGGGGCAGTTCCATCAGGGTATCACTCGCAAAGAAGACCTTCTTGCCGCGCAGCAGTTCGGTGTGGCTGGTGATCCGCTCCCATGCGGCCGCCTCGCGCTCGGCCAGATCAACCTTTATCCCAAACTCAGCGGCCAGATCCTCCCAGAAGGCCCGACAGCCATCAGGGCCAAAGGGGAAGAGTGACGAGAGGATCGTGCAGTTGCGATCATTGCGCAATTGCGAGGCGACCTTGGGCAGAAACGGCTGGAGCGGAGCGATGATCGTGCCGGGGCCAATCGGCGGCAGCTCGGAGAAATGCGAGGCGGGCAGGAAACCGGCTACCGGAATGCCCAGGCGCGCCGCCTCCATCGCAAAATCTTCGGCCACCGCATCATTCACCGAGCCAAGGAAGACCACTCGCTTATCCTCGGGCGGGGCCACCGGGCAGAAGGGCAGCAGCGCCTGAAGCACCGAGTCCTCGCTCTGGGCGAAGGTGAAGTCGAGGCCGGATGCCGGTACAAACAGCACCGGAAGTTCGGGCGTGCTAAGCGTATGGGCCAGACCCTCAAATTCAACCTTCATAACCTCGGGGGTACACGAAGAGAGCAGGAAGATCACCGAGGGATTGTGCTCACGCTTGATCTCCGCGATCTGGCCCGAGATGTCCGGCTGCGCGGACGAGAGGTCGGCCTCTTCAAGCAGCGAGACGGCAAAACGCGGGCGGGCGAAGATCATCACCCCAAGGGTATTCTGGAGCAGATGCGCGCACGTGTGGGTGCCAAGAATAAGAAAAAAACTATCCTTGATCTTTTGGTAGAGCCAGCCCACGCTGACCAACCCGCAAAATGAGTGATAGAGACCATCTTCACGAATAAACTGGGACTTCGGCGGCATTGGAATCTCCTTCTCCCGTACTGCTCAGGGAGTACTTCTCTACCAGGGCGCACGCTGGGATTTTGATAGTATTATAGCATCTAATGCAAGAATGTAGGCTATATGCAGATGGTGGGCAAGAAACGTCAGAATTCCATCATTGACAGGCATCACCGCTCGCGCTACCATTACGAGTTATCTCAATCCGTCGATGAATGACGACCAACGACCGACGACCGCTCGCACTACCCCACCTTACTGTTGATAATCAACTGCTGGTGGTTGGTCGTCGGTCGTCTCTACGTGTTGTGCGTTCATCATCAACAAGGGAGTCATAATGGGTGTGATGCTCGGTCTCTTAAGTTTACCCGACATGTTACGGCGCGAGTTCGCCGGCTACAACCGTGGGTTGCTCCAGCGCGACCTGCTGGCCGGGCTGACGGTGGGGGCGGTGGCTCTGCCCCTAGCCCTGGCCTTCGGTGTCGCCTCGGGGGCCGATGCGGCGGCTGGGCTCGTGACGGCCATCCTGGCCGGGCTGATTATTGGCTCCCTTGGCGGGGGTTCCTTCCAGATTTCCGGCCCCACCGGGGCCATGTCGGCTATCCTGATCGTAATCGCCCAGAGCTATGGAACCAGCGGCGTATGGGTGGCCTGCGTGATGGCCGGTGCCTTTATGTTGACGCTCGGCCTGCTGCGACTGGGGCGTTATATTGCCTTCATCCCCTCGCCCGTGATCACCGGCTTCACGAGCGGTATCGCCCTGATCATCGCGGTCGGCCAGATTGATAATGTGATCGGCGTAAAAACCCCGGCAGCCGAGAACACTATCGCCAAGCTGCTGGGCTACATCGCCCACCCACCCACGCCAAACTGGCAGACCTTGGCGGTGGCCGGAATTGTCATGGCGACGATGCTCATCTTGCCGCGCTTCACCAAAAGCGTCCCGGCCTCGCTGGTCGGGCTCATTCTGGCGAGCCTTGTCACCATCGGGCTGGGCTGGCATGTGGCGACCATCGGCAGCATTCCGCAGACGATCATCCTCGATCATCGCCTGAGTTTCGCGAATATTCCCTGGAACCACATAACCGACCTGCTGGCACCGGCGATCTCGATTGCCGCGCTGGGGGCAATTGAGAGTCTGCTCTGTGGCTCGGTGGGTGCCACTATGACCGGCAAGCCCTTTGACAGTAACGCCGAACTGGTGGCTCAGGGCATCGGCAATATGATTATCCCCTTCTTCGGCGGTGTACCCGCCACGGCGGCGATTGCCCGTACCAGCGTGGCGATCAAGAGCAATGGTGCAACCCGGATCACCAGCATCGTCCACGCCATTGCCCTGCTGATGAGCGCTCTGCTGCTCGCCCCGCTGATCAGTCAGGTACCGCTGGCTGCCCTCGGCGGTGTGCTGATGGTGACAGCCTGGCGCATGAACGAATGGGAGAGCATCCACTTCTACTGGCACACAAAGATCAAGCACGCCCTGGCAGGCATTCTGATAACCATGGTGGCCACCGCCGCCCTGGATCTGACCCAGGCCATCCTGATCGGGCTGACCATCTCCGCCATCATCTACATCCGCCAGTCGGCACAGAGTACCGCAGTGGCCAGTGAACCTGTCAATGCGGCCAAACTGCGCGCCCAGGGCTACGCCATTGAAGAGTCTTGCCCCTCGGTTCATGTCTACTACCTGACCGGACCACTCTTCTTCGGCAGTGTCCACACCGTACTTGAGGCGTTTGCCGATTCTCGACAGTACCACACGCTGGTGATCAGTATGCGCGGCGTGCCGCTGGTAGATGCGATGGGGGCCAAGGCTTTACGCGAACTGATTGAAGATCACCAAGCTCACGGCGGCACTGTGGCCTTCACCGGGCTCCAGCCAACGGTACGCGAGATGTTTGAGCGTGCGGGACTGACCGGGATTGTTGGCGCAGACTATATCTTCTGGAGTGCGATAGAGGCGATTATTCAGCTCCACGAGAAACGCCAGATCAGCGGATGTCCTCATTGCGATACCCACGGCGACAAGTGTACGGTGCTGAACGCGGCGGTTGTTCGGCGTGGGATAAACCCGCCGCCAACAGTGTAATGAACATATAGGGAATGATTGATGGCAGAGCCATCAATCATTCCCTATATGTTATGTCAACCTCGCGCAATAAGGAGCGACTCGCGGGCGGCGGTGAGAGTGACCGCAATATCAACCGTGTCGTGGGCAGAACTCACGAAGCCGGCCTCAAACTGCGACGGGGCGAGATACACCCCACGCTCGCACATGGCCCAGAAGAACCGGGTGAAGCGAGCGGCGTCCACATGCTGTTTGGCATCGGCGTAACTGCGCACCTTTGCCCCGGCCTCTCGCAAGAAGTAGAAGCCGAACATGGTACCCACATTGCCGACCTGGAGCGGTACGCCGGTCTCTTCGCTGAGCGAGCGTATGCCGTCGGCAAGAGTCTGGGCGCGGCCAGCGGCAGACTGGAAGAGTGTGGGGGAACCATCGGCAGGGACATCGAATGCCGTGTGCAGCATGGCAAGACCGGCAGCCATCGCCAGGGGGTTGCCCGAGAGCGTGCCCGCCTGGTACATCGGCCCTGCCGGGGCCACCATCTGCATAATCGCCTTCTTCCCGGCATAAGCCCCCACCGGCAGACCGCCACCGATCACCTTGCCAAGGCAGGTAATATCCGGATCAATCCCGAAAACGCTTTGGGCGCCGCCGGGAGCCGCACGGAATCCGGTCATCACCTCATCAATAATCAGCACTGTGCCGTGCTTGCGGGTAAGATCGCGCAAACCTTGGAGGAATCCCGGCTCAGGCAGGACGAAGCCCATATTGGCAGCAATCGGCTCAACGATCACCGCAGCGATGGTATCACCATGCTCGCGGAAGAGCGCAGTCACGGCATCCAGGTCGTTATACTCAACCGTAAGCGTGGAGGCGGCGGTGGAAGCCGGTACTCCAGGGCTATCGGGCAGGCCCAGCGTGACCACACCACTGCCGGCCTGTACCAGCAGCATATCGGCGTGGCCGTGGTAGCAGCCGATAAACTTGACGATCTTCTCGCGGCCCGTGTAGGCACGGGCCAGGCGCAGGGCGCTCATGGTGGCCTCGGTGCCGCTATTCACAAAGCGCACCTGCTCAACGCTGGGCACCAGCGTGATTACCAGTTCAGCGAGTTCGGTCTCTAGCTCGGTGGGTGCGCCGAAACTGGTACCACGGGCAGCCTGCTCGTTAATGGCCTGGACAACGGCGGGGTGGGCGTGGCCCAGCAGCAGTGGCCCCCAAGAGAGGACGTAGTCAATATAGCTATTGCCATCTACATCCTCAACGTGGGCACCATTACCACGAGCAAAAAAGATAGGCGTGCCGCCAACTCCACGGAAGGCGCGCACCGGTGAGTTTACCCCGCCGGGGATGACGGCCTGGGCGGCAGCAAAAAGCTCTTTCGAGCGAGCGTATCGGTCGGTGGTAGTCAAGGTCATGGATGGTTCCCCAACATAATGCTTTTTTGTCGGGCCGATGTTTGCCGACAACGCCACCAAACATCAGCCCGACAACGCGATATTACTCGGCGTATGCCGGCTCAACGACATAGTTGTGGACAAAATCCACCAGGCGGCTCACGTTCTCCTCAGGCGTCTCGGTAAGAATACCGTGGCCGACGTTGAAGATGTGGCCGGGACGCCCACCAGCACGGCGCAGGACATCGGCGGCACGCCGCTCGATCTCGGGCCAGGGACCGTGGAGCGCCATTGGGTCGAGGTTGCCCTGAACCGCAACCTCGTGTCCGAGAGCGGCCCAGCCCTCGTCCAACTGCACCCGCCAGTCCAGGCCAATCACATCGGCACCGACCTGACGCAGCTGCGTGGCCATGCCGTGCATATCTGTCCCGAAGAAGATGATCGGCACATCGGTAGCCGCACGCACGGTCGCCACCACGTTCTGGACGTGGGGCAGCACATACTCAGCGAAGTCATTAGGTGAGAGCGCACCAGCCCACGAGTCGAAGATCTGCACGATGTCGCAGCCAGCCTCAACCTGCGCGATCAGGTAGTCGCTCACCAGCACCGTGAGCTTCTCCATGAGCGCGTGCCAGCTCTGCGGGTCGCGGTACATCAGTTGCTTGGTGCGGCGGTACTCGCGGCTGCCGCCGCCCTCAATCGCGTAACTGGCCAAGGTGAAGGGCGCGCCGCTAAATCCAAAGAGCGGAATGCGCCCGGCCAGGGATTTCTGCACGATGCGGATGGCATCCAGAGTGTAGGCCGTCGTCTCACGCGGATCGCAGGTCTTTAGGGCCGCGATGTCAGCCGCGCTGCGGACGGGGTTGTGGATCACCGGCCCCTCGCCCTTCTCAAAGGTGAGCTGAATGCCCAGACCCTCCAGGGGCGGCAGAATATCGGCAAAAATAATTGCCGCATCAATATCGAAGGCGTTGGCGGGCTGGAGCGTCACCTCGGCGGCGACCTCAGGAATCTTCACCATCTCAAGAAAGCCGTGGCGCTCGCGGATAGCCCGGTATACCGACATGTAACGGCCAGCCTGGCGCATAAGCCAGATCGGAGTGCGATCCACCGGCTGACGGCGGGCGGCGCGGATGATCCTGTCGTTCATAAAACTCCTGCTCAACACTTCTTATCGCGTGTCGCGGTTGATCACCGAGGTAGCCAACCGCGACACAAAAAAATAATCACGTCCACGCTGCCGCATGATCTGCGTCGCACGGCGACGTGATCACGCCCCGCCGCGCAGCCAGCGCACAGCGTCCTTCGCCCAATAGGTGATAATCATATCCGCCCCGGCGCGGCGGATGCTCATCAGAGTCTCCAGGGCCACCCGGCGCTCATCAATCCAGCCCTTCTCGGCGGCAGCCTTGACCATGCTGTATTCGCCGCTCACCTGGTAGGCGGCGAGGGGCAGATTATGGCGATCCTTCACCTGACGGATGATGTCAAGGTACGCTAGAGCCGGCTTCACCATCAGCATATCAGCGCCCTCGGCCACGTCCAGATCAACCTCGCGCAGCGCCTCGCGGCTGTTGGCGGGATCCATCTGATATTGGCTGCGGTCGCCGAAGCTGGGCGGGCTCTCGGCCGCATCGCGGAACGGCCCGTAGAAGGCCGATGAGTACTTTGCGGCGTAGCTCATGATTGCCGTATTCTGCAACCCGGCACCGTCAAGGGCGGTGCGAATGGTTCCAATCATGCCGTCAATCATTCCCGAGGGCGCAATAATATCGGCACCCGCCTGCGCGTGGATCACCGACGCTTTGGCAAGGATACCCAGAGTCGGATCATTCAGCAGGTAACCTTCGGCGATCCGCTCGTTGTAGCCTTCCGCACCAGGGAAGTTCAACACCCCGCAGTGGCCGTGGTCGGTATACTCACAGCAACACATATCGGAGATCACCAGCAACTCAGGCACGGCTTTTTTGATCGCATACGCGGCCTGGGGCACAATTCCCTCAGGGTCGAAGTTCTCACTGCCCACGGCATCTTTATGGTCAGGAATACCAAAAAGCAGCACAGCGGGGATACCTAGCTCAGCCAGAGTCTCAGCCTCGCGCACAACCGTATCCACCGAGAACTGCGCGTGGCCGGGCATCGATCCAATCGGCTTCGTGATGCCTTGGCCGTGGCGCACAAACAGCGGGGCGATCAGGCTGTCGGCGCTGAGGGACGTCTCGCGCACCATCCGGCGCATATTCTCATTAAGGCGCAGGCGGCGCGGGCGGTTAGCAGGGAATGCAGTCATCAGCGCACCTCCATGTGGGCGATCAGGGCCTCTACCAGCCCCTCTTCTGTAGATACTTCGGCCACAACGTGTGGAACAAGGCCAATAGCTCGGCATGCAGCGGCGGTAGACGGGCCGATGCAGGCGATCACCGCACGCTGGGAGAGCGCGAGTGCATCCGGGCCAACCTTCTGCACAAAGGCGCGGGCCGTCGAGCCGCTAGTGAAGGTAATCACACCAATGGCATCGGCAGCCAGCAACGCAGCCAGATCAACACCGCTGTCCGGCGCAGGCACAGTGCGGTAGGCCACCACCCGATCAACCAGCGCCCCAGAGGCCCGCAGGCGCTCCTCCAAGACAGGCCGAGCGATGTCGGCGTTGGGCAGCAGCACCTTTTTGCCCGTCAGATCGCCCAGTTTCTCGGCCAGTTCCTCAGCAACGAACTGTTCAGGCACGGTGGCGGGACTCACACCAAGCAGATTGACACAGGATGTCGCAGTGGCCGGGCCAACCGCTGCCAATTGCAGGTTGCCGATTGCAGATTGCAGATTGAGATCAGGCGAATTGCGCTCGATCACAGCCCGCACGGCCTGGGCACTTGTGAGTATCAGCCAATCATACTCCCCGGCGGACAGGCGGGCCAATGCCGCGTCCAGGGATGCCGTATCCTCAGGTGGAGCATAGGCAATCGTCGGGTAGATGATCGGCTCCGCCCCCAGATCCCGCAGGCGCTGAGCCATCCCATCCGCCTTGCCCGCCGAGCGGGTGATCACAACGCGAACCCCAGAGAGCGACGACCGACCACCAACCGTTGGCAGCGGTAGGGTCGTGCGAGGTGCCTCGGTAAGCGCGGTCAGTGGTCGCTCGTCGGTGGTCATTTTCCTGCCTGCACCGCAATCTCAGCCAGGATCTCGGCAGCACCACGAGACAGCAGATCCTCGGCCAGGGCCGTCCCAATAGCGGCGGGATCAGCCAAATCGCCGGTGAGTGCGCCGGTGATCAGCGTTGCGCCGTCGAGTGAGCCAACCAGACCGCGCAGATGCAGAGTGTCGCCATCAAGGCTGGCGATAGCGGCGATGGGTACCTGACAGCCACCCTCAAGACGACCGAGGAAGGCCCGCTCAGCCAGAGCGGCGGCACGGGACGGCGCGTGATCGAGAGCGGCCAGTAAGCCGATAGTCACGTCGTCGCCAGCGCGGCACTCGATAGCCAGGATACCCTGGGCCACAGAGGGAAGCATCTGGTCGGGGGGGATGGGCAGTGACACAAAGCGGGCGTCCACCGCCTCGAAGGGACGTGGCCCATCGATCGTAGCATCAGTGAAACTCAGGCGATCCAGCCCGGCGGAGGCTAGCACCAGAGCATCGTACTGCCCCTCGGCCAGCTTACGCAGGCGCGTGTCCACATTGCCGCGCACATCCTGTAGCACAAGATCAGAGCGCACGGCGCGGATTTGGCTGGCGCGACGAAGCGAACTGGTGCCGACGACGGTACCCGCTGGCAGCGTCAGAATGGAGAGTTGGGCGGCATCGCGTACCTCCGCCTTAACCACCAGCGTATCACGCGAGTCGGCGCGCTGAGGGAAGGCGGCCAGGGTCAAGCCATCAGGTACCCCAGAGGGCAGATCCTTACAGCTATGGACACAGAAATCAACCTCACGGTCGAGGAGCGCCTGCTCCAACTCTTTCACAAAAAGACCCTTATCGCCAACGGCGGAAAGGGCCACGTCCAGAATGCGGTCGCCCTTGGTGGAGATAATCTGCAACTCGACCGTGAGGCCGGGGTGCGCGGCACGCAGGGCGGCAGCCATCATCTCAGACTGAGTAAGGGCCAACTTCGAACCTCGGGTGCCAAGGATGAGACGGGTCATCGCTATACCTTACGTTATGTCGTCGGTTATCGGTCGCCAGTTATCGGTCTTCGGCTACCGCATACGCATGTTCAATCTCAAGGTTAAACAGATCGCTCAGCATTGCGGCGTAGCGTCGGCCATCGCCCTGAGCAGCGGCGTCGCGCAGGCGGCGGGTGGGTGAATGGAGCAGCTTATTCACAATACTGCGGCTGAGTGCTTCCACTATCGAGCGCTGCTCGGGGGAGAGACTGGTCAGCCGACGCAGCGCCCGGTCGAGCTCGCTCGACCGCAAGCTCTCGGCGTAATCGCGCAGACTGGTCAGGGTCGGTACCGCTTCCTGGCTACGCAGCCAACCAAGGAAAGCTTCGACCTCGCTTTGCGCAATCGACTCGGCCACCTGAGACAGGCCGGCCCGCTGATCAAGCGTATTGCGCACTACCTCGTGCAGATCGTCCACCGTGCAGACGTGGACACCGTGAATTTGGGAGACCTCGTTGGCAATATCACGGGGTACAGCAAGGTCAATCAGCAACATCGAGGGTGGCGGCCCGTCGCCATTGCGAGCGATAGCCTTCGCATGCATCGCATCGTCTACGTGCTGCCGATAAATGATCGGCACCGGGGCGGAGGTGGAGCTAATCACGATGTCGGCGTGGGCCAGAGCCAAGGGCAGATCCTCGAAGGTCATGGCCTCTGCGCCGTAGCGCTCGGCCAACTCCCGCCCACGGGCGAGCGTTCGGTTGACAATCGTCAGCCGGTCTGCGCCGTTCGCCAGGAGGTTCTGGGCGGCCAGTTCACTGACCTCCCCACCGCCGACCAGCAGCACCGAGCGGCCATTCAGGTGGCCGAGGCGCTGACGAGCCAGTTCGACGCCGGCCTGCGAGACGCTAGCCGCCCCCTGGCCCAAGGCCGTCTCGTGGCGCACGCGCTTACCGGCAGTGAGTGCGTGCTGAAAGAGCCGATGCAGTACCGGGCCAACGCTGCCGGCCTGCTGAGCGATCTCGAAGGCGGTACGCACCTGGCCCTGGATCTGGGCTTCGCCCAGCACCAGGGAGCGCAACCCCGACGAGGTGGCGCAAAGGTGGCCAGCCACCTCTGGGCCATTGAGAAAGAACAACGTGTGGACAAAGTGCTTCTCATCGAGTCCGTGGAACTCGGCAAGAAAGCTCGCCAGACTGTGAGCAGTACCCGTGTCCGAAGCCACGCCGTAAAGCTCTACGCGGTTACACGTGGAGAGGATCACTGCCTCGCTAAACAACGGTGGGCGTGGTCCACGAGGCATGGTGAGCTGCATCAGCGCCGCCGGAATATCGGTGGCGTTAAAGGCCAAGCGCTCGCGGATCTCCACCGGCGCGGTTGTGTGATCGAGGCCAGCAAGCAGAAGGTTCATCGCGCGACCCTTTGGAAATACCTGCAATTCGTCCTAATTCTAGACAAATCCCAGCGATAGCGAACGGTATCACAAGTGCCTAAGACCGTCAACATCACGCATCGCCCACCACTGCTATCAAACGTGTCAGCGAGGGTTGCTCACTGCGGAGGGGTTGATACGTCAATCCGACGAAGCGCGAGGTTTTCCTGGCCCCGTCTTCTCACCCATCAACGGTGATTCCCTCAAGGCGATCTTCCAGATCAGCATAGATCTCGCGTAGCCGATCCAGCGTCTCAGGGTCGGCGTCCCAGAAGCCGCGCCCGCTTGACTCAAGCAGGCGGCGCACCACCCCAACCGCTGCTGTCGGGTTCAGGGCTGCTAGGCGCTCGCGCATCGTGTCGTCGAGAACAAATGTCTCGGCAACACTCTGGTAGACCCAGCCGTCCACCGACTTGGTGGTAGCGCTCCAGCCGTAGGTGTTGTTCACACGGGCCTCGATCTCGCGGGCACCCTCGTAGCCGTGGCTGAGCATCGCCTCGTACCACTTGGGGTTGAGCAACTTGGCCCGGGTCTCCATTCGCACCGCCTGATCGAGCGAACTGACCCGGTTGGTGGTGCCGAGGGAGTCGGCCACCATGGTCTTCGGGCGGCTCCCGCGCAACAACTCGACACTCTTGGTGATCCCACCCAGGTTGTCGTAGTAGTTGTCAATGTCTGAGAGGCCCACCTCGAAGCTGTCAATGTTCTGAAAACTGGCGTCTACCGTACTCAGCGCTTTCTCCAACACCGCCCGAGACTCGCGCCACTGACCGTTCGGCCCCAGGCTGAAGCTCTTGCGGCTGAGGAACGCTTCACCAAGCTGACTGTCGTCGTCCCAGGTACCGCTGTCTACGAGGTTGTTCACGTTGGCCCCGTAGCTACCGGGGGCGTTCGAGAAGACGCGAGCGGAGGCGTCCTCAATGCTGATGTTCAGTTCGGCAGATTGTGCCAGGGCGTGGGCGCGCACGAAGTTCTGCTCGACCGGCTCATCAGCCGTGGCCGCCAAGCGGGCGGCTCGGTCAATCAACTGCATCTGGTTGCCCAGCAGGTCGCGGAAGATTCCGCTCACTGTGGTCACCACATCCACCCGTGGCCGCCCCAGTTCCTCTAGGGGAACGAGCGCCACATCACTGACGCTGCCTAGCTCATCCATCACCGGGATGGCCCCAAACAGTGCGAGAACCTGAGCCACTCCCTCACACTCAGACTTGAGATTATCGCTGCCCCAGAGTACCACCGCCACCGTCTGCGGTAGCACACCCTGCTCGACCACCAGACGGGCCAGCAGTTCATCCACCAGACGCCCGCCACGCTCCATTGCCGCCTGCGAAGGCACCCGATACGGGTCAAGGCTGTAGACATTGCGCCCGGTGGGCAGGACACCAGGGTCGCGCACGACATCGTTGCTCGGCGATGGCTGAATGAAGCCGCCGCGCAATCCGTGGAGCAGCCCCGCAACCTCTTGGGGGGCTAGCAGTTTCGCCAACAGATCACCCAGGAAGGCCCACAGATCTCCCAGCGAACCCGGCGCGAGCTTAGCTGCCTCGCGCAGATACGTATCGGCGCTGCGCTGACGCTCTGCGGGGGTACCGGCCACGAAGCGCCGGATAGCCTCCTTTCCAATCGTCTCCACTTGACGCCAACGCTCCTGGGTTGTCGTATCGGTCGAGAGCCGATCGCGCATAGTGGCGTAATCGTACCCAAGGCTGGCGGCAATAATCGCCGGGAAGGTTGCCGCGCTGCGGCGACCGGCGGGCCGGAAACTGGCCGTCAGGGCCAGGAAGTCCACCAACTCAGCCGGGGCCGGACTCTTGCCGAGAATATGCAGGCCGGACGGGATCATGCGCTCCTCGATCTGGAGCAGTTCATGGCCGAGGGTGGCGATGTAGCGCTCGGCGCGAACAGAGAGCTGAGACTCCGAGGTCGTGGCGAGTTCGGCTGCATCCTCCAGCCCAAAGTCTGCATTCTCAATGCCCAACTTCTGGGCCTGGACAACAATATCCTCAAGCATTGAGGGGTCGGGTGTAGCCCGATAACGATCAAGCGTATCTTTGAGAGCGCGCAGACCCTTGTAAAGTCCGGCTTGCTGGAGCGGCGGCACCAGATAGCTCACCAGAGTCGCAGCGCTGCGGCGCTTGGCGATTGCCGCCTCGCTCGGGTTATTCACGCTGTAGTAGTAGAAATTAGGCAACTCGCCGATCAGCCGGGATGGCCAGCAATCCGCGCTCATACCCACCTGCTTACCGGGCATAAACTCCAGTGCGCCGTGGGTGCCAAAGTGAACAACCGCATCAACCTTGTGGACGTAGCGCAACCAGGCGTAGAAAGCGGCAAAGGCGTGATTCGGCGCAGCATCCTTCGCCATCAGCAGGCGCATCGGGTCACGCTCGTAGCCGAACGAGGGCTGCACGCCGATAAACACATTGCCCAGATTCACGCCCATGATCAGGAAGTTCTTGCCGTCGTTCAGTAACTCACCAGGGGCGCGGCCCCAGAAGGGTTCAATATCAACCTCGGCGGGAAAGAGTCGGCGGTAGTCGGTCACGGGCATACGGGCGGCCACATTCGAACTAGCTCCGCTGGCTATCGCATTCCCCTCTACCACCATCCGCCGCAGATCATCGGCGCTGGCCGGCAGATCCAGCGTATAGCCATCGGTGCGCAGCGCCTTCAGCAGTTCGTAGAGACTCTGAAAGACATCCAAGTAGGCGGCGGTACCCACGTTGCCCAGGTTCGGCGGGTAGTTAAAGATTACCAGAGCCAGTTTCTTTTCGGCGTTCGTCTTGTGACGCAGAGCCACCCGACGCACGGCCCGGTCGGCGATCTGGTTAATCTCAGCAATCAGGGGGGACATGCCATCGCCAGAATTGCTCGGTCCACAGAAGACGAGTGGCTCGGCGGCACCTTCAAGCTCGGGAACCGCGATGCTCAAGGCTGCCTGGACAGGCGACAGGCCGGTGGAGTCCGCTCGCCAGTCCTCAACACGCTGGAAGGCCAGGGGCACCAGACCGATGTAGCCCACATCAAGTGACTGGAGCGTCTCGCGGGCCTCAACCGGGCGGCTCTCGGCAGGCCCACCCACCAGGGCAAAGCCCGAGGCGTTGATCAGCAGATCCACACCGGGGGTCTTTTTATCGCCAACCAAGAACTGCTCGACCGCTGGGCGCTGATCAAGGCCGGAGGCATACGCCATCCGCACCGTCAGGCCACGTGCCTCCATCGCCGAGGTCAGTGCCTTCAGATGGGCCGTATTCCCGCTTAACACCACGCCGCGCAGGGCCAGGATACCCACCGTACCGAGTTCCTGCTTCTTGCCGCCTGCCGACTTCCGTCCCCGCCGCCACTTTTCGTAGTCGGCAAGGCGCTCAAAAGGCTCAGGGGCATCGGGGTGGAAGATCGCCTGCTCGGGGTAGCTAAGCGGATCGGCCTGCGGCAACTTCCCGTGCATACCGGGGACATAGTAATCGGCCAGCAGGCAGATCATACGGTAGAGATTCTCGGGCGAGGGGTTCAGCCAATACTGGTGGGCGGCGGCAAAGGCGTAGATGTCGCGAGCCTTCCCAGGGATGAGCTTGAGGACCTTGCTCAAGTTACGCAACACTGCCAGTTGACGTCGGGCCTCGCCCGCGCCGCCCTGGGGACGCAGCTTCTTGATCCACTGCTGGATGATCCCCGGCTTCTCGCTCTCATCGCGGGCGTGCATGGTGAACTTGCCGATCCGCGTACAGCGGATGAGCGCCGGGTTCGACGTAATCACCAGCACCGGACACGCCGCAGCAAGCAGCATCCGCTCCAGCGGGCGCACATACTCCTCACCAAAGAGGCGGGCACCAAAGACAAACGCGGCCCCGGCAAGGTCTTTTTCCAGGCGCTGCCAGCCAACCGCGTCACGGAGCGACGCCGCGTCGTGGAAGGCCACCGTAATGGCCACCCCATGGTCGCGGCGTATCCGGTCGGCAGCCAGCCGTAACGCGGCGGCGTGATTTCCATCAATTGTAAGGAAAACAAAGCGCATGATATGTAATGTTGAAGTATGTCTGGCCGAGGCATGACGTGTGCGCCTCTGCCAGACGTCCTCGTTAATCGGCGGCGGCAACCCGCAACGAGCGATCCGGACCTGGATAGTTCAGGAAGCCGTGGCGGTCGGACAGAATCTCCATTTCTCGTGATGCGTAGTACAGATTACGAACTACACGAACGAGAAAATGTCTGAATCTGAAACCATTCGGGACACGTACCACATCAGGATGGGAAGCGTACCGCCTCCACAAGCATCACGTGATAGAAGCCTTTACCCACCCGTTTGGCACGCCGCAGCCGCATGCCAGAGGCTTCAAGAGCCTGACGCACCTGCGTGTCGCGGATCATCTTGATGTCGGTACGGCGCTGGCTGCGGGGGAAAAACGCACCGATACGGTGCATCGTGGCGAGGAAAGCGCTGTAGGGGGCGTAGGTGAAGATCAGCGTACCCTGGGAGAGGCTCGCGAGGTGCGCAAGCATCCCGCTGAACGTTTCAGAAGGGTAGTGAATCAGAACATCGAAGCAACTTACCAGGTTGTAGCTCCCGTGAACCTCCTCAAGATCCGCAGCCCATGCGGACACCCGATCAGACAGACCGGCGGCGGCAGCGTTCGCAGCGGTGGCGGAGGCCATCTGAGGGGCAAGATCGGCTGCAGAAACCTGGAAACCGCGTCGGGCGAGGGCGAGGCTAAACAGCCCGGTTCCACAGCCCGCATCAAGGGCGGTCGCCCCCGCCGGCTGGGGGAACGACTCCGCAACCCACGCCTCAGCTGTGCCTAACATGACATTATGGCCAGCCCGAATGGTCTTCCTAACCGCCGAAAGCTCCGCGTCTCCATAGATCGCAGACCAACGAGCAAAACCGACCCCGTCGAAGTAGTGGCGGAGGCGCGCTTTGTGCTGTGTGGTGTCCAAACCTATACCTTTGTTTATTCGTATCCATAGCACAGGCGCACCCGACCAAATCACGTCGTAGAACACGACGTTAGGACGGTAGTACGGACTAGAAACTACGCTCGTGCAAAAACGATTATAACATGATAGTCAATAGTCGTGAATAAATGCAAAAGTTGAACAAAAGTTGTGCAGACATAGTAATTCCGCATTAGAAAGGTGTAAAACGCCATAGACAGCCCGTAGTAGAATGGCAGAAAGTTGTTTGATATGTACAGGATGAGACAAAAGTGGAGAATAGTTACTGCTCATCTGGCAGCGCCACAATCGCCATCCCGAGGCCGGAGATACCCCAGAAGAGCGCCACCATGTGGCTAAACTCGATATTGAAGAAGTAGTGATCGGCAATTCCGACGACGAGAGCGGCCACGAGGCCAGCCTGAGTGCCGAGCAACCAGCCAACTCGCTCTTCATCCATCTGCGGGAGTGCACGAAGGGTGATGAAAAACCATGCCGCCGTGAGGCCAATAAATGCCGTGAGGCCAACCAAGCCCATACGCTGAGCAATCGCCAGGTAGATGCTGCTCACCCCGGCGGTCAGATCAATGTCGGGGGCCAGGCCGAAGCCGATGCCAAACAGCGGGTAGCGGGCAATAATCGCGACCGCATTCTGGTACTCGGCCAAGCGCATCTGCTGGGCCTGATCCTGCAACTGCACGCCCGCGAACAGACGTTGGATAATGTCGTTGGCGAGGCCCATAACCACCAGCAACCCGCCACCCAGCAGACCGGCCGCAAGCATCGTCCACCAGAGCCGCCGGTAGCGCAGGGCGGCCAGATAGATAGCAGCGGCGATCAGGCCAAACAATGCCCCACGTGAGAAGGTGAGCAACAAGGCCAGCGTGAGTACCGTCACCACAGCAATCAGCAGACTGCGGGGAAGCACCGGGCGGCGAGCAAAGAGCAGGGCGAGGGCCAGGGCCGTCACGAGTGCGAGCATACCGGCAAAGCTGTTCGGATCAACCGAGAGACCAATGGCACGTTCGAGGCCGGTGCCTGGGCCGGCCTCAATATAGCGCAGTACCCGACCCTGGGAAGGGTAGCCGATCCGTCCGAGTGCCACCAGTATGCTGAGGGCCGTGTTGTCGGGGAGTGCGACCAGAAGCAGCGCCACCAGCGCAGCCAGTGTGCCGCTGAGGATAATGGCGCGGATGATCAGGCGGGCCTGGGCGCGGGTGAGAATACAGTTCGCCATGCTGACATAGAGCAGCACGCCAAGGACAAACTTCGCGTAGTTATGGAGAGTGAGCGAGTCTGGCAGACCACGTGCGCCGAGGACAAGCGAGAAAAAAGTGAGGCCGATAAAGCCAAGGATAGGCAGACCGAGAGGCGACACCCGCAAATCGTAGGCATCGGAGCGAGCCAAGAGCCGCAGCACCCAGACAACACCGAGTCCGGCGAGGGCCAACTCCAGGAAGTTCGGAGTAATAATCGCCTTAAACGGCAACGTGCCAAAAGGAAGCAGGATCGTGATCGCAAAAACAGCAATCACCCCAGCCTCGGTACTGATGAGCAGGGCAAGCCCAGCCAGAAGCGACAGAAGACCGGCGACGGCGTAGATCGGGCCAAAAGCGACGGCGGTGCCTACCAACCCGCCGGTGGCCAGGGCGAGGACGGCAATCAGGGCAGGAGATCGGGCCAGCGCATTACGAAGGCGGGAAGGCGAGGGAGCAACAGCGTGCATAGAGAGCGTGGAAGCGCGGTACATACACCGCCCGCACCACGCATACGGGCGGCGCATGCACCGCCCGTATGCGTTGATGCGAGCGACAAAGAACATTTATGCGTAGGGCATATTTGAAATACGCATGAGTTTATCCCAGCGATGCGTCGCCGAGATATAGCGTACGGTGCCGGATCGGGCGCGCATTACCACACTATGGGTGCGGGCACCGCCGCCAAAATACTCGGTACCATGAAGGAACTCACCAGAGGTGATACCGGTAGCCGCAAAGAAGACATCCTCACCGCGCACGAGGTCGTTGATCCGAAAGACTCGTTTAAGATCAACCTCGCGTTCGGCGGCCATCTGGCGCTCCTCGTCGTTACGCGGCCAGATCCTACACTGAATCTCGCCGCCGGTACACTTGAGAGCGCATGCTGTGATCACCGCTTCAGGCGCACCACCGATACCCATAAGCATATCGGCAGGAGGATTATCAATTGCCGTCATCACACCGGCGCTCACATCGCCGTGCAGAATGAGCTTAATTCGCGCACCTGTCTCGCGGATCTGCCGGATCAGATCCTTGTGACGAGGCCGGTCAAGCACCACCACCGTCAGGTCTTCGATCTGCTTCCCAAGCGTACGAGCCACGGCACGGACATTGTAGGCCACCGGGGCGTTAATATCAATCACTCCACGGGCACGCTCCCCGACGGCGAGCTTATCCATGTAAGCGAACCCATCCCAGTTGTACAGCGATCCTCGCTCGGCCACAGCCACCACGGCAATCGCGCCGGGCATCCCCTCGGCCAGCAACGTCGTACCCTCAACCGGATCCACAGCGATATCCATCTCTGGGCCATCGCCGCTGCCGACATGCTCACCGGTGTAGAGCATCGGCGCCTCATCCTTCTCACCCTCGCCGATCACGACGACGCCGTTCATCGGCACACTGTCGAGCGACATCCGCATCGCATCAACAGCGGCCTGATCAGCGCCAATCTTATCGCCACGGCCCATCCAGCGGGCGCAGCGCAGGGCCGCTGCCTCGGTCGTACGGACAAGATCCATCGCCAGGTTGCGCTCAATACGCATCGAACTACCCCCTTGTAGTCACGAGCATCACCCGGCCCGATTGTAGCACACTGGCACAGGACTGTCGAAACCTCCTTGAAAATTTAGCATAAATATACTCGTGAAGAGCGGGGCGCCCCGTTGCAACACGCTCCTCACGAGAACCGGAGGCCACACACGACGTCGGACCCTGTTGAAACGCTCGTCGTGTGGCATGACACTCACGACATCATGATAGAGCAAAAGCGAGCAGAAGATCGAGTAGGGAGTGTCTGACACCCATGTAAGGAAATTCCTGACATTGTCGGGGATCGTACACTGCTTAACAAAATCATCCACATGCTATGTCAACCTCGGCCCTGCTATGTTGGCACGGGCCTGATACACAGTGCGGGTATCGGAAATTTTTAAGTATCCCAGCGTCATGTCACGCAGAGCGAAGCGAAGCGTCCCGGCATCCGTATCG
>CAIXLU010000254.1 GCA_903920315.1 uncultured Oscillochloris sp. | reverse complement strand
GGCGGTAAACGCGAGGGTGTCGGGAACGTGTTTGCCGCTGGCTTGGGTGTGCTGACCCCGTTCTGCTCCTGCTCGGCGGTACCGCTCTTTATCGGCTTCGTCGAGTCCGGCATCCCGCTGGGAGTCACTTTTTCCTTCCTGATCGCCGCACCGATGGTGAACGAGGTTGCTCTGGTGATGCTGTTCGGCATGTTCGGCTGGCAGGTAGCCGGGCTCTACCTTATCTCCGGGCTGAGCATCGCGATTGTCGCCGGGGTGGTGATCGGTCGGCTGAAGATGGAGCACGATGTCGAAGATTTTGTCTGGCAGATCAAGGGCGGCGGCGGCGCAGTAGCGGGAGAACACCCGACCTGGGCGCAGCGCTTTACCCAGGCGTGGGAGAGTACCCGCGAGATCGTCAGCAAAGTCTGGCTCTACGTGGTGGTGGGCATCGCGGTGGGCGCGGGCATCCACGGCTACGTACCCGCCGACGCCCTGGCTGGGGTGATGGGCGCGGATGCCTGGTGGTCGGTGCCGGCGGCGGTTCTCCTCGGGGTGCCGCTCTACTCAAATGCGGCGGGAATTATTCCGGTGGTGCAGGCGCTCATGGCCAAGGGTGCGGCCCTGGGCACGGTGCTGGCCTTCATGATGGCGGTGGTGGCCCTGAGCCTGCCCGAGATGATCATCCTGCGCCGGGTACTCAAGCCACGCCTGATCGCCACCTTCGTTGGTGTGGTTTCTCTGGGGATTATCGCCATCGGCTACCTGTTCAACCTGGTGATCTGAGGGCCACCGTTGCAACAAGGAGATGGAGGGTGACGTTTTTTGGTATGATATAATTCAACCCGTGTTGAACTAATTCCATCGAACAATGCCCGCATGGTTTAAGGAGTTTCTCCATGTTCACCCCCACTACAGGTGCGGCACCCATCCATACTCCCCGCGTTGCCCGCAAGCTTTCGGTACTTGATCGCTTTCTGACCCTCTGGATTTTCCTGGCTATGGCCGTCGGTGTCGCGCTGGGCTACTTCTTCCCCGGCGTCGAGGGGTTTATCAACCGCTTTCAGGTTGGCACCACCAACATCCCGATTGCCATCGGCTTGGTGTTGATGATGTACCCGCCCTTCGCCAAGGTCAA
Organism: uncultured Oscillochloris sp.; assembly: GCA_903920315.1. GTDB lineage: Bacteria > Chloroflexota > Chloroflexia > Chloroflexales > Chloroflexaceae > Oscillochloris. The sequence goes on along the minus strand of CAIXLU010000254.1, from coordinate 3,767 downwards.
ATATGAGGAGCTTGGCGAGGTCTTCCGCAACAAAAAAGTGCTGGGACTCTCGCTCATCCAGAATTGGGTTGTCGGCCCCATCCTGATGTTTGCCCTGGCGATCATCTTCCTGCGCGATTACCCCGAGTATATGGTTGGCCTGATCATGATCGGCCTGGCGCGCTGCATCGCGATGGTGATTGTCTGGAATGAACTGGCCAAAGGCGACACCGAGTATGCCGCCGGGATCGTGGCCTTTAACAGCGTCTTCCAGGTACTCTTCTACAGTGTCTACGCCTGGGTCTTTATCACCCTGCTGCCGCCGCTCTTCGGCCTTCAGGGCAGCGTCGTGCAGATCAGCATCGGCCAGATCGCGCAGAGCGTCGCTATCTACCTGGGAATCCCGATGCTCGCTGGCTTCCTGACTCGCTTGGTGCTGCTGCGGGCGAAGGGGCGCACGTGGTACGAGCATGTGTTTGTGCCACGAGTTGGCCCGCTGACCCTCATCGCGCTGCTCTTCACGATTGTGTTGATGTTCAGCCTGAAGGGTGAGCTGATTGTCCAGATCCCGCTCGATGTGGTTCGCATTGCCATCCCACTGCTGATCTACTTTGTCGTCATGTTCCTGGCCAGTTTCTGGATGGGTCAGCGCATCGGTGCAGACTATCCTAAGACCACGACCCTAGCCTTTACGGCGGCGAGCAATAACTTCGAGTTGGCAATCGCGGTAGCGGTGGCCGTCTTCGGCATCGGATCGGGCGCAGCTTTTGCGGCCGTGATTGGCCCGCTAGTCGAGGTGCCGGTGATGATCGGACTCGTCAATGTGGCCTTCTGGTTCCGACGCCGCTACTTCGCGCACGAGTCGCCCCCGGTCGCACGTCCTGTATAGCGCTAGCACGTCACCTTTGTACGACGCCAGATGGACCGTCGCCCTCGTTGAACGACACTCAGGGGGAATCATGATGGATGCACCAACCGACCCCCATCATCTCGCCGCGTGGTTAAAGGTACTCGCCGAACCCCGACGCCTCCAGATCCTCAACCTGCTGATGGCGGGGGTGCAATGCAACTGCGAGCTGGGCGATCACCTCGATATGGCACCCAACCTGATCTCGCACCATCTCAACGTTTTGCGTCGGGCAGGACTCGTGGATGCCGAGCGCGATGCGATGGACGCCCGCTGGATTTACTACTCGCTCAACCGCGCCGCGCTCACCGCACTCAACACGGCTTTTGGCACGTTCTTTGACCCGGCGCGCATCCAGCCGCGCCGCGACGTCTGCGGCCCGCAGAGCAGCGTGAATCTTGCCGCCGCCGATGAGCGAAGCAACTGTCAAACGCCCTATTCAGGAGATCGTTGATTGCCTTGGTGCGTGCAATCGCACTCAGGCTGTCTATGACCGGGCTGGATCTTTCCGTAACACGTCTCCCTCGTCTATAATGGCTTTCATCCCAATCTAAATAAGTCAGAGAGGACAACTCATGGACGACCCTGTACAGGATCAGGTACTATCTGAGGCGGCGACGGAGCCGCCTCCCGCGCCGTCAACCCTCAACCGGCGCGGATTCCTCAAGCTCAGTTCGGTGAGCAGCGCGGCGGCGGTGCTTGCCGCCTGCGCTAGCCCACCCGCCGTGAAGCCCACCGCCACGGCAACTGCTGCCGCAACTGCTGCCGCAACCGCTGCCGCAACGGCAATACCCCCCGCTCCCACCGCCGCGCCCGCTGCGGCCGCACCGCGCTCCGCTAGCGACCTGCTGCCCTATCCCCGACTCAAGCTTGCCGCAATAAGTGATCTGAGCAACGGTGTCTTCAATGCCTCCTATCCCGATGTCAATTCGCAGGTAATGGTACTCAAGCTCGGCACGAAGACGGTAGGCGGCGTTGGCCCCGATGAGGATATTGTCGCCTACTCGGGGATCTGCACGCATATGGGGTGCCCAACCAGCTACGACCCTAAGACGAAGATTTTCGCCTGTCCCTGCCACTACAGCCACTTCGATGCGAGCACCGATGCGGTGTTGATCAATGGCCCTGCCACCCAGCACCTGCCCCGGATCACCCTGGAGGTAGAGGGCCAGGATATCTACGCGGTCGGGATGCAGGGTCTGCTCTATGGTCGGCCCAATAACCTGAGCCTCACTGAGCTGTAGAAGGAGGGATATATGTCCGTTTCTCGCCCCGCCGACCGGCTGCCTCTGCCGCCGACCGACGCTCAGACCTTCAACTCGGTCTGTCATTACTGTATCGTTGGCTGCGGCTACAACATCTATAAGTGGCCTGAGGGTCAGGCCGGGGGATTGCTCCCCACGGAGAACGCCCTCGGCGTGGACTACACTATTCCCGTGGCCCCGCTGAGCGGTGACGCAATTTCCCCGACCCACCATAGTGTGATCACGCAGCGTGATGGGACGCGCTGGAACGTTGTGATCAAGCCTGACAAGACGTGTGTGGTGAACAAAGGTCATCACTCCGGGCGCGGCGGCACCCTGGCCGCCAGTCTCTACCGGCCCGATGGCCCCACCAACGTTCGCTTGACCCACCCCCTCGTCTACCGCGCTACCGACCAGATTGCAACCACATGGGACGATGCGGTTGATCTCACTGCCCGCGTGATCTACGGCAGCATCGTGCGCGATGGTAACGACTCGGTCTTCATGAAGATTTTCGATCACGGCGGCGGCGGCGGCGGCTTTGAGAACAACTGGGCCGTGGGCAAGTTCTTCTTCGAGGGCGTCAAGACGATTAACGCCAGCATCCACAACCGGCCCGCCTACAACTCCGAGGTGCATGCCACCCGCGATATGGGCGTGCCCGAGCTGAACTTCGCCTACGCGGATGTTGAACTGACCGACACGCTGGTCATCTGGGGCGCGAACCCGTATGAGACCCACACAAACTGCTACCTGATCCACATGATGCCGAACCTCCAAGGCACGACGGTGGATGCAAAAAAGGAAGCTCGCCCTGGTGAGACCATCGCCAAGGGCCGCATAATCATCGTGGATCCGCGCCGCACCGCCAGCGTCGTGGTCAGCGAGGAGGTCGCCGGTAAGGAGAATGTGCTGCATCTCCAGCTCAACCCCGGCACCGACATCGCTCTGCTCAACGCGATTGGTCGGATCATCTACGACAAGGGCTGGCAGGACAAAGACTTTATCGCGAACCGAGTTGATGCCGCGACGCTGCAGCCATTCCTTGATCAGAGCCTCCAGATGGCGGTCACCCTGGATACGGTCATCGCCGAGGCGGAGAAACTCACCGGGATCACGCGGGCGCAGATGGAGCAGGCGGCCAGTTGGATCGCCGAGCCCAAGGCCGATAAGACCCGCACCCGCGCCATGTTGCTCTACGAGAAGGGCATGATCTGGGGTCTGAAGAACTACCAGAACATTGCCAGCATCGTTAATCTGGCCCTGCTCAGCGGCAACCTGGGCAAGATCGGCACTGGCTGCGGGCGACTCGGCGGCCACCAAGAGGGTTACGTGCGCCCCGGCTACCCCGGCCCGCGTCCTGCTCCCTACGTTGATGATCTGATCAGCCAGGGCAAGGGCGGCGTCTTCTACGTGGCGGGCTGCAACCCGGCGGTGACGACCCTGAACGCCCAGCGCATGCGCGAGACATTACTGACCCGTGGCACGATTGTGCGCGACGCCATTGATGCAAACTTCGCCGCCGACAATGCGACAAAGGCAAAGGCGATCCTTGAGGCAACCGCCAAGGGCGGGCTCTTCGTGATTGTGCAGGACATCTACCCCACCGAGACGACTCGCTACGGCCATGTGGTGCT
>CAIXLU010000253.1 GCA_903920315.1 uncultured Oscillochloris sp. | reverse complement strand
TACTCCCATTCAATCGTTGCCGGGGGCTTCGACGAAATGTCGTAGACCACGCGATTCACGCCGCTGATCTCGTTGACGATCCGGCTGCTGACCCGTGCCAGGAGCTCGTAAGGCAGCCGTGCCCAGTCAGCGGTCATATAGTCCTCGGTGGTGATAGCGCGGATAGCGATGGTATCGGCATAGGTGCGGCCATCGCCCATCACGCCGACACTCTGCACGGGCAGCAGCACGGCGAATGCCTGCTGGGTGGCCCGGTAGAGTCCGGCGGCGCGCAACTCTTCCAGGAAGATCGCATCGGCGCGACGCAGGGTTTCCAGTCGCTCCCAGGTAATCGGGCCGATCAGGCGCACGGCGAGGCCAGGGCCGGGGAAGGGGTGCCGCCAGACCCAATCATCGGGAAGGCCCAGCTCCAGCCCGGCGGCGCGTACCTCGTCCTTGAACATATAGCGTAGCGGCTCCACCAGTTCCATCTGCATATCGGCGGGCAGCCCGCCCACGTTATGGTGGGTCTTGATCGTCACGCCCTTCGTGCGGTCGGGGGCGCTGCTCTCGATCACATCCGGGTAAAGCGTACCCTGCGCCAGATACTTAGCATCGCCCAGGCCACGGGCTTCACGTTCAAAGATCCGCACAAACTTCTCACCAATAATCTTGCGCTTGCGTTCGGGGTCGGACACACCCTCCAGGGCCGCAAGAAACTCCTCGCGGGCATCCACAACCACCAGCGGAATGTGGAAGTGTTCGCGGAAGGTGGCAATCACCTGCTCGGCCTCAGCCAGACGCAGCAGGCCGTTATCTACAAAGACACACGTCAGACGCTCGCCCACGGCATGGTGGATAATCAGCGCGGCCACTGCCGAGTCTACGCCGCCAGAGAGCGCGCAGATCACCCGTCCCTCGGGGCCGACCTTCTCGCGAACCCGATCAATAGCCTCGGCCACAAAGTTCGTCGGCTGCCACGCCGCACCCGCCCCGCAGATAACGTGCAAGAAGTTGCTCAGAATGCCCTTGCCGTGAACCGTGTGGACCACCTCAGGATGAAACTGGACACCATACCAGCGCCTCTGGTCGTCGCCCATCGCGGCGAAGGGGGTAGAGACATTCGTGGCCAGGGTACGAAACCCCGGCGGCAGGGTCTCGATCCGGTCGCCGTGGCTCATCCAGACCATCTGACTGAGGGGGGTGCCGGCGAAGAGCGGGTGTTCACTGGTGAGAGTGACATCAGCCGGGCCAAACTCGCGATCCTCAGGGCGAAGAACCACCCCGCCAAGGGCGTAGCTGATCATCTGCATGCCGTAGCAAATGCCGAGAACAGGTAGGCCAGAGGCGGGCAGCCACGCGGGCATTTGTGGGGCATCAGGATCGTAGACACTGGCCGGGCCGCCGGAGAGAATCACGCCAAGGGGGTTGAGTGCACGCACCTGAGACTCAGGTGCATCATGAGGAAGCAATTCGCTATAGACACCTAGTTCACGCACGCGGCGCACAATCAACTGGGCCGTCTGCGAACCAAAGTCAAGGACGGGGATACTGTAAGACATAGACTCCTCGTGGCGACTAACGACCGACGACCGACCACAGGTAGCCTGGGTCGGTCGTCGGCTGTCGGCTATCCGCTATCCGCTATGCTCAACGTGCGGTCACAAGACGCATCCGGGATGGATGAAAGCTCATCACCCGCTCAGGTGCTGGTGCACCGACCTCCCGCGCAACCAACTCAAAACCAGGGGTCGTCACCACAGAGTTATCACCACCAGTAGCGTTTGGCGCATAACCATCCGCATTCCAGTCGTTATGCCACTCGTTGCCGTTGTGCAGATAGCGGTACTGAAATGACGCACCCGCATCAAGCTCAAGCGTCACCATCCATCCGGCCTCGGTCTGACGTAGCGGCGTAGCCCGCTCGTCCCAGCCGTTAAAATCACCCACAAGGAAGATCATGTCGGCCCAAATAGCGGATGGCAGAGAAAACGTCACTCGAACTTTGCCAGGTCGGCCAAGTGTCTTCGCAATCATGGCAACACTCCTTTGGTGCCAGTTCGCCAACGTCGTTGTTGGCAGATGAAGCGGATTATAGCATACTGCCATGAAGTGTCAGAAAGCCTGCGGGAAACCTGACCCCTGACCTAGCGCACAACAAGGGGTATATAAAGGCGGGTGAAAGAGTGCTGCGCCTGGACGGACGCCTCGCTCTTCTCCGCAGCCAGGAACGCATCAGTCTTGGCAGTCACCTGCGCGTCGGTCATAAACGAAGTTCGATCTACGGGAAGCGGCATGCCCGTTACCTTGGACACCAGCAGCGTGAAGCTCTGAGTTAGCTGCGCGGGGGTGAAGTTGCAATGACCGTACGCATCTACCAGCATCTGAGAGACCTTGGTGTTGCCGGCGGTCTGCACCTTCTGCATGTAGAGCAGGGTCTGGTCGAGGGGGACAATCGGGTCGAGCGTGGTGTGGACAACCACTATCGGAATGTTCGGCTGTCCCGTCGTCGCGTAGGCGGCCAAAGCCTGACGGGCCGTGGAGCTTGCGGAGTAACGTGCGATCTGTTGATTGAGCGTCCAATCGTCAGGCGTTCCCGAGTACCAGTAGGTGCTATTCTCAAACGAGTTGCCGCCGAGCCGGACGGCAGCATCATTTGCAGAGAGCATGCTGAAGTAGGCCAGATCCTGGATGGTCGCCACCGCCGTTAGGCCATTGGCCGTATCGTAGACTGCCTTCGATGTGGTAAGCAACATCTGCGCCACAGCGGTGTTGGCCATCACCGCGCTCGTAATGCTCGGCTTGTAGGTGGCATCCCAGACGGACGAGGTTGTCGTGCTATCGGGCTGAGTAGCGCCCCATGCCGTCACCACGTCCTTGTAGAAAGCGTGGAAGAGGACGTTGTAGTTGCCCCAGTAGTTGAGTTCGCGGGGGAAATCGCCCACAATACCACAAAGGGCCAAGGCACCGCTAAATGCACTGTTGGGGTTGCTCTCGGCCAACTGCGTCGCAATCAGTCCGCCCATCGAGGCACCGATGAGATAGACGCGGCTGGTGGCAAACTCGGGGTTGCCCGCCTTGACCTGAGTCAGGAGTTCCAGAATATCCTGCTTGGCATCCTGAACAACCAGACCGTTCGAGCGATAGGTCGTGGTGGCGTAGCTATAGCCAAGGCCCGTGAGCATTGTAGACAGGTCGGTGACGTTTTCGGGCGGCGCATCTTGGAAGCTGAGGGGGTCAGCCGGAACTTTGTAGCCGTGAACCCAGATCACCAGATCGCTCTGTGGGAGGGCAGGAAGACAGATCTTATAACGGGACTGCGAGGGCAGCGTTCCCTCCGCGCACGTGCCAGGTGCAACCGCCGCTACCGTCGTTGCCGCGTGAACCTCGCCCCAGGTACCGACACCGCTCAGTACGATCACCGCCACCATGAACAGGGCCAAACTACGTGCGTGCATGTCGAACCTCCTTGGATTTTGGATTTTAGATTTTAGATTGCAGATTTAGCAGTCCTATTCCGGTTGTGAAGGAGGAGTCCCGGCTTTAGTCGGCTGAAGCCTGGACTCCTCATGGCACATGCACCGCATCCTGTTGCCGCACATCTGCAATCTAAAATCCAAAATCTGCAATCTAAAATCCGCCTAACGCAGTGTGTAGATCGTTACGTCGCCGTCGCCAAAACTGGTGGGTGTGCCGAGTTGCTCAAACTTTGTCAGGCTTTCGGGGAGATAGTCGCGACGCTCCAGGCCACCCACGTAGACGTAGCGCACATCATACTTCGCCAGAAGGTCGCGGGCCTGGGCGACATCGGTGCTGCTGTAGATCTGGTAGACATCGTTGCAGCGGGGCTGAAGCTGTTCCCTCGCAACCGGGTCGCCGCCACGCCACTGCTCCTCGTGACCTTTCCAGCCGAGGACGGTGGGTAGGCCGCTGACCGCCGACACACCGGCGAATCCATCGCCGTTGTACGATCCGCAGCAGCGGGGTGCTGCTCCCGTAGCCGCCTCCTGGGCGTTATCAATCTGAGCGGCCTCGAGAATCACGCTGCCGGGGGTGGCATGTGTGCGTAGCCAGGAGATTGCTGCCTTCCCGCCTTCGGTTTGCTCACGTGGTGTGGGTGCGTCTAGGCCAATTATAGTACCCCGCCCGAGGTCGCGCAATGTTAGGGCGGGGTAGAATCCGGCTCCAGCCAGCAGCAGGGCGAAGAGTGTGGCCACGCCGACGCCAACAACCCGCCGCAGTCCGTCTGTACGCGCCAGGATGTACCAGAGGGCGAAGGGTGTCAGCGTACCCCAGAGCAGCCAGACCTGATAGTAGAACTTGAAGATCGTGTTCATGCGTGTGCTAAACACATCGCGGATGTAGATAAGATCGGTGCCGAAGAGAATCGCGCAGCCCAGAGCGACCATCAGCAAGGCCAAACTCTCAGCGGGCCGGTTGCACTGGCGCAGAGCCAGGTTAAAGGCGAGGAGACTCATGCCCGCTAGCGCCAGCAGCGGGAAACCCAGCAGCAGGCCGATGATCAGCAGGGCGGGTGGGAGTACATAGCTGATCACCGACCACCGACTACCGACTACTGGCATGTGCTCGTCACTATCAATTCGCTCGCCCGCGTCGGAGGTCGGTTGTCCACCATCGTCCGCTCGCATGAGATATACCAGCCCCACCAGCGGCACGGCGAACAGGCCAAAAATGATCAGGAATGTGTGAATACCGCTGCGCGAGTCGGCGTAGGGTGCGATGATACTGGAGATCTTGCTCAGGATCGGCAGAGTGATCAGCGGTGCGGCGCTGCCTACCAGCGAGCGGAAGGTGAGGGAGAAGGGCAGGAAAAGCAGAAAACTGGCAAAAACCACCACAAGAAACTGGTAGGCATAGGCCAGCCAATCCATCGGCCCGTCGCCAGCCAATCGGCGCTGGAATACAAGCAGCGCGCCCGCGTAGAGCAACAGATAGGTGGGCAGATCCCAGCTATTGATTGCGTAGAGGCTTCCCAAGATCACGCCACTGACGATCAGCTCGGCCCAGCCCACCCGCCCACTGGCCAGGGCGGGGGCATCGGTGCGGGCCAGGATAGACATGGCCAGGGCCAGGGCCAGCAGCGTAAAGGGCAGCGACATCACGTGAGGGTGCATGTCGCCCAGGCGGAAACTAAAGAGCGGGAACTCGGTGATGTTGTAGCGGCGATCCTGGCGCGGCGGGTTATTCGGGACAGGCACGGTGTACTCGTCCCAGAGCGAGCGCGAGGGCCACCACCAGTTGAAGGCTCCCGGCGCAGCCAGATCGCGACGATCCCAGGATTTCAGCTCGCCGAAGTCGCCGCTGTTGGCCGGGTAGGGCAGCACAATGTTTTTAGCCCCGCCAAATGCTTGTCTGGCTGCCGATACGAGTTGCCTGCCATCGAGCAATACCACCTGCTCATTGCCCAGCAGCACCTGGATCGCCCCCGACTGGTTGCCCGCCACCAACACCAGCACCGCACCAAGGATCGCGAATACCCATCGCCCCCCCCATCCCCCGCCTCCCGCCTCCTGCCTCCCGCCTCCTGCCTCCTGTTCCCCGCCTCCTGCCTCCCGCCTCCTGCCTCCTGTTCCCCGCCTCCTGCCCCCTGCCCCCCGCCCCCCGTCCGCCAGCGTGATCAGGTTCACCACCACCCCGGCCACACCCTGCGCCGTCAGCGCGAAGATCAGCGCGAGCGAGAGGTTATAGGCCACGCTGGGGGCGAGGCCGCTGATCTGGGCCACACCGGCCATGAGCAGGTAGCCAAAGTAGTAGTAGTTAATGCTAAAGCCAGAGAGCCAGGGGTCGTTGGGTGGGAAGATGAGGCTGCGCTGGATCGCGTTAAAGAAGGCGAAATCCATAGGCCGCTCGGTGTTCCACGGCGTCGGGTCGTGGGCGCGCATCCAGACGCAGGCGAGCAGCGCGGCCAGGAAAATCAGTTCGTAGCCGAGGACGGTGGGCCAAGGCGGCAGGAGCGGTCGCCGGGGCGCGGGAGTACCGCGCCAGGCCACCAGGCCAAGCCCGCCCGTCGCCAGGGCGCTGATCACCAGCAGCGGCACGCTCAACCCACCCAGGCCAAGCATCGCCATAAGCCATGCCAGGTAGCCGGTGAGCAGCAGGCCCAGGGCTTTGGCGAAAGGGTAGCCGCCATCGGGCAGGCTGCCAAAAACGAGGCTGGCCAGGGGCAGCCCGACCAACCCAAGAACCTGGGCGATCAGCCACCAGATAAGAATCTGAGATGCCATTGTCTATGCCTCTCGGCAGGCGGGGGGCCGCAGGCCCCAAAATAATCATGTATGTGGTTGAACGTGCCAGCTTTGCTGGCACGTTCAACCACATACATGAGACTTTTTAGGGCGACAGTCTTTTACGGCGCAAGATCCTTCAGGATCTTGGCAGCGTCAGCCGCCCAGGGGCCATTGGGCGCAAGCCGTAGGTATTGCTGAAGTTCAGTCGTGGCCCGCTCGCGTTCGCGGCGCTGCGCGAAGAGTCGGCCCAGATTGTAGTATGTGTCGGGCATAACCGGGTTCGCGGCCAGAGCTTGATCGAGGGCGATTTCGGCTTTATCCAATCGGCCCCAGGCGAGCAGGGCGGCACCGAGCTTGTTCCAGTTCCCGGCAGTCGGATCGGCCTTCACCGCATCCATATATGCCTGCTCGGCTTCATCAAAACGCCCGGCATCCGCGAGAGTATCGCCGAGCAGGTGGTGTACCCCAATATCGCCGGGGTTCGCCCGCGCCGCCGGGGTCAGGACGCGGATGGCGTCATCAAGGCGACCCATCGCCCGGTAGCGTTCGGCGAGTCCGAAGGCGTTGGATGCATTGGTTGGGTGGTTCGCTACTGCCTGCTCAAGCGGCTGGAGGTCGGCGGTGATGGCACCGGGCGGCAGGTTGGGATGCGCCGGATCGGTCGGCGGGCGCGCCGACTGGGAGATTGCGTAGCTCTGGGGCACGTCGTGTACCTGGTAAATCTGCACCTGCTGCTGATCGTAGACCCGGCTCAGGTAGTTGGCTTCTAAGGCGGTGAACTTGGCCAGACCCTCAGCCGGGTAGAAGGCGTGTTCCACTCCGCCCACGTAGATGTAGTTCACCTGATACTTCGCCAGGAAGTGTAAGGCCGTGTCTATATCCGATGAGGTGTAGAAGTTGGCGAGGTCAGAGTCGCGCACCCCGGTCATGGTGGGGTCACGCTGCTCGTTCTCGTGCAGGGCGCTGATCACCGTGGG
>CAIXLU010000252.1 GCA_903920315.1 uncultured Oscillochloris sp. | reverse complement strand
CCGCCCGTGCGCGAGAATCCCCCGCCCGTGCGTGAGAATCCCCCGCCCGTGCGTGAGAATCCCCCGCCCGTGCGTGAGAATCCCCCGCCCGTGCGCGAGAATCCGCCGCCCGTGCGCGAGAATCCGCCCGCGTTCCCGCCTAGCGCAAAGCTGGTTACGGTTTCCCACGTCGGGGTCGGGCCGTCTGTCGTCTGAATGTGGACGTAGGCTCCTGGCAGCGGATAATCCAGCACGAACGTGCCGGTATAGACTCCGCTCCCCGCCGAACTGAGCGTGATCGGTGTCGGTATCGGGTCGTCGTCGAGGGGGCAGAGGTCGGCGCGCAGCCCTAGCGCATCCGTCGGCACCCCCGTCACCTGCACAGTCAGCGTTCGCGAGGTCACGGGCGTTACCTGAATGTCCGGCTCCCAGTCGGGCCGACTGGTGAGCGGCAACTGTTCGTTGCCCACCGCAATCGTCTCACAGCCGAATCGCGCCGCCGTCGGCTCGAACAGACAGAGCCGGTCGCCCACACGGGTACCCCGCGCCAGCACTTGGTCGTTATTCGCCCGTCCCAGCGGGATAAGCTGGGTGTAGGTGCTGCTTGGCGTACCGTGACTGTGCTGGAAGAGATAGGCGCGGGCCGGGAGTCCCGGCAGCACCCGCCCGCCCGCACTATCCACGGTATAAAAAATCGGCACATCCAGGCGCACCGTTGGCGTGAGCGGATCAACCGAGGCAATGTCCGTCAGCGCCAGCGGCAAGCGGATCGGCCCAGGCGGCAGCGTACTTAGGGGCAGGGTTGGCGGCACCAGAGCCGGGTAGAACGTCTGGATCGTCGCCCAATCGGCCCGCCCAGTCGTCTGGTTTGAGAAGGTTTGGGTACAGCCAGGATTCCAGTCTACGCTGGTTTGGTACTGCCATATGGAGGTATAGGTATCGCTCATCAGGCCGGGGCAACTGCTTACCGGCACAATCTGGCCGGCCTGCACGCCCAGGTAATTATCTTCAAGGAAGAAGAGATAGTGGCCAAGTTCATGAACCAGGGTGCGCGGCCAATCCTCGCTAAGATTGCCGCTGGCGGTGCCGAAGCGGTTCCAGATCGCGCCCATCCGCACTTGGCCAGGGCCGTACACCACCGTGCTAAGGGTGGTCGGGTCGGTGAGCGCCTGAGCAGAAACGCCGCCAATCAGAGCGGAGGGCCGCACGCGGTTGGAGGCGTAGATACGGATGTCGGCGGCGTCCCAGTTTTCTTTGTCCTGAAAAATAGTGACGCTGCCAAGGGCAGCTTGGCCCTGGGTAGCCTGGAAGAGCAACTCCGAGGCGCGGGCGAGGTCGGCCTGAAGCTGGGCCATAAAGCGCGCATCGTAGCGGGCGTCCCACTCCAGGGAGAGGCGCAGGTCGAAGAGCGCCAGCGGGTGCGCCAGCGACACCGTGACCGTCTGGATGCCGGAGCTTGTGACCGAGAATCCGCGCACGCCGTTTGTGGTAGTGAGAATGTTGGTGGCGAAGAGACGCACGGTTTGCGAGTAGGCGTTGGCGTAGTCACCAGGCAGCGGAACAGGAGCCAGGGCAACAAGTTGGTCGCCAGAAGTCAGCTCGCCGCGCCCGCCGAGGTAGCCGCTGGCATCGGTGATGAAGGCCGGGGCCGTGGGTGAGGCAGCAAAAAGTTGCTGACTACGCGACAAGGTAGCGTTTAGGCGGAAGACCATCGCGCCGATTTGGGGTGCGGACTGAGGATCAACAACGCGCACTTGGGTGCCACGGACGCGGAAGGGGAAGGTGGTGGCGGATGCGGAGGGACGCTGGAAAAACGGGGTGCCGTTTCGTCCACTGGAAAGTGTGGGGGTGGTGATCAGACGCACCACCACGTTGTCGGATTGGCCGAAGATCCCCGCCGTCGGCATATTCCACGTGAAGGTATGTTGCACGCCGGTGGTCTTTATCCGCAGCGCCCAGGAGGTGATCGTGCCCGCATTAGATGCGTCCTGATCCGCCACGTTCAATGTCCACGTGCCGAGCGGGTTCTTGCCGTTCAGCGTTGCGAGACTGCCGCTAGGCCGGAAGCGTCCGCTAAAGGGATCGCCTCCGTCGCTGATCAGGGTTGTTGCCTGGTCATCAAGAATCAGGCCGCTGATGTTTGCGCCAGGGTTGCCCGATGCGGCAAAGAGATTAACGGTCGTGCCATCGGGTGCGGTGAGCCAGGCGCTCAGATCGCCGACGTAGGTGTGGGCAATCGTCAGCTCAACCTCAACATCCGTTATGCTCCCGACAATCCCGTTCGCTGGTGCGCCTATCGTCAGCGTCGTGCTGATCTGGCCAGGGTTCGGGATCGTGATGGGTGTGGCCGGGTAGCTGGGGAAACGCTCGGGCAAGGTTGCCAGGTTGGTTATCACCGTGCTGGCTGTAGGGAGGGCGGATTTCCAGTTCCCGCCGCCATCAAGCGAGTATTGCGCACGCACGGCGCGGGAGGGGTTGCCTTCAGGGTTGGTGAGGCTAAAAGGGATGCTGATCTGGCGATTATCAATCACCTGTGCCGCAGAGTAGAGATCGGCGCTCGCAGTGCCGGTGCCTCCCGCGACGTGAGGCAGCCGCAGGGCAATCGTCTGTGGGCTGGCTGGCAAGTTTCGTGTACGGCGCACCCCGCTGCGGTAAAGCTGACTCGGCGCGGTATTGTCAAAGTTTCCCACCGCAAGATCCAGGCTACCGTCGCCGTCCACATCGCCCCAGGCGACGCTGGTGGTCGCCTGGGCCGTCGGTGTCCAGGCCGGATCGAGAACCAGCGTACCGCCCTGGTTGCGGTAAAGCTGACTCGGTTCCTGGTAGTTTCCCACCGCAAGGTCAAGATCGCCATCACCATCCGCATCGCCCCAGGCTACGCTCATGGTGGTTTGGGCGATGGGTGCCCATGTGGTGTCGAGAACCAGCGTCCCGCTCTGATTGCGGTAGAGTTGGTTTGCTTGGCCCTTATTTCCCACCATAAGGTCAATCGCACCATCGCCATTCACATCGCCCCAGGCGACGCTATAGTATCCAAAAGCATAGCGTTTTATGACGCGTGCTTCCGGTTCGGCAGGGCGATCCTGTCAGGCTGGACTACACAGCCCCTACGCCCTGGCCCGAAGGCATCAGGCGCTACGTTCACGATCTGGTTATAGGCCGCGTTGATGTCCGCATTGACCCGCATCCCGCTGGCGGTACGGAAGAGGCCACGATGCACCCGCGTGCCGGCATACCCCACGCGCCTACCAACCGGCTCCCCATCGAAGAACGAACATTTCGAGGTGTACGCTTCATCGTGAGTGATCACCGTAAT
>CAIXLU010000251.1 GCA_903920315.1 uncultured Oscillochloris sp. | reverse complement strand
CACCGGGGGCCGCCGCGACCTGATACCAATCCGCGTCGAGGGGATCGGCGACGACGCCACGGGAGAGGGCCATCCCGCTGGTGAACGGGAGCGAGGTGGCCTGTGGGTAGGTATTGTTGGGTTCGATCTCGGTGAGAGTGGGGGGCGATCCACTGGAGCCAGCCGAGACGGCCACGGTGGCGGTGGCCTCATTGTTGGTCGTAACCGAGTCGAGGGTGCCCGATTGAACACTCACACGGGCAACGAGACTACCGTTCGCGCTCAGGGCAACACGTGCGGTGGCGGTGATAGTGTGAGTAGCCCCGGAGTTCATGGATGCCAAGATGCACGATACCGCGTAGTTATTGAGACAGCCAGGAGAACTAGCCTGCACGACAAGGCCATTCGGCAGGCGCAGACTCAGGTCGGGGGCGGACGCACTTGCTGGGCCGTCGTTACGCAGCGTGATGGTGAAGGTAACGAGATCACCGGCCTGGGGCGTGGGCGGAGCAACGGACATCCCGACGACGAGATCGGCGGAGGTGGGGATTCGCGTCGTCGTCGCAGTTGCGGTGGGCGTGGCGGTGAGGGTACCCGTAGGCGTAGCTGTACGGGTGGCGATGGCCGTAGCCGTGGGCGTGGCGGTTGCGGTGGGCGTAGTGGTCGAACCCGGCGGGGTATCCAAGCCGGTGAGTGGCCCCGGCAGCGGCTGGCGTGGCCCTGGCCGTTGTATGTCGCGACCCGCGATCAGGAAGTCAGGCCAGCGGGTGGCGCTGGTGAAGGCAAAGAGGCGATTGTTGATGTAGCTGTTGAAGGCGTCGGTGTCTTGCCTTCCTGGGTAGAAGATCGAGACGCCGCTTGCCCCTGACATATCAATGAAGGCACCAGCGGCGTATTTCGTGGGGAGGCTGCCATGTCCGATGTGGTTACTTCCTGAGAGGATGAATGGGCTGGGGCCGGTGAGTTCGGTGATCAATTGGAAGGCACGTTGCTTTATAGCTGGACTGGCTATTCCTAGCTGTACCTTGCTCGCCCAAGTTGGCAGATCTACGTACTCATCCAGTTGATTGTTCAGGTAGTCACCGTTGCTTTCAAAGTGCGAACTGGCCTGCCAAATGGCATCAACCGCGTTAATGCGCGAGCGATCATTAGTGACATAGGCATTAGTGACATAGGCAGCCATTTCGGCTCCTAGGTTATCTATCGCTGTGGCCATCGGGCTAGCACGTCCAAGATCGAGCGCCGCAATGGTGTACGGTACCCTGTCGGCTTTCGCTCGTTCTGCATAGGCGCTGGTTACCGTCAGCGCGACTTGGGAGGGGGTGTCGCCGGCACCGATGGCGGTGATATAGGTGTCGTAGGCAAAGTAGTTCCAGCCGAGGTACTGCGATGCAATGAGCAAGCGAGATTGTGCTGGCACGTCGGACAGTGGGCGCAGTTCGTAGGCTACCTCCAATAGATCCATCGAGCAGGCGTCCAGGTGGATCACGTTGATAGGAGCGACACCATCGGCGCGCAGCCCCTGGCCGATCTCGGTAGGGGTCAGATAGGCGCTGTCGTTGAGGACGCCATCGTCCTTAAGATCGCTGGTTCGATCCCAGGCAATGCCCTGGAGCGCCTGTCCGTGGTTGGCGATGGTGAGATAGTAGTGAGAGGCGGGGAAGCTACCCTGGCCCCAGCGGAGGAATGCCGCAAGAGCGGTGGGGGTATCCATCGCCTGTTCACCGATATTTTCAAGCCGGGTGACCTGAGGCGGGTTGCCGGGGATGATGAGTACGCGGTAGGTATCCCCATCAGCAGGGCCGTCAATTTGCGCTGCAACACGGATGGCAGGGTTGCGTAGTGAGGTCTGGAGTTTAGCGATTGCGTCGTTGAAGGTGTTGAACTGGCTGCCCCGGTCGCCGTAGTCGCCGGCAAGGTAGAGCAGGGCGGTCCACGTGATCTGAGGCGGGGCGGCGACGAAGATTGAGGTGTGGGCTGGCAACACCGACCACTCGCCTTCGGTATCCTGAACCTCAAGGGTGATCTGGTGAGAGCCGGGGGTGAGGGTATTCGCCGCACGAGTAAGGGTGGGGTCAGTGCCAATCACCCCATCCTTATCGGATGTCCAGCGATAGGCAGCGATAGCGGGTGTCTCATCACTGTCTTGGCCGAGGCCATGCAGGGTGAGCGTGTCGCCCTGCCCGATACTTGGCATACTGACGTAGGTAATCGTGGCGATAGGCTTTGTGTAGGTTATCGGGCAGAAGATTTGGAGGCGATTGTTACCGGTATCAGCAATATACACACGCCCACTTGGCCCGCTGGCGATGCCCTCTGGGTAGAATAGCTCACCTTCGCCGGCGCTGCCGAAGAACCTGGTTACGGAGGTTGTATCTGGTGGCTCACCCCAACGGCTCACTAGCGTGCCGGTTGTTTGTATTTTACTGGCTCCCGAAGATTCAGTCGCCAGTATCATTCCCTGCGAGTCTATAGCAATATCGCTCGGCCCCGCGAGACCTGACAATGTTGCATGAGGCACACCACCACCTGGAGGATAGATTTTCACGCCACTGGTCACGCCAACATAGAATGTCCCATCACTACCTACGGCAATACTCTGCGGGAAGTTAGGGTCGTTCCCGTTCCAGATGAGATTGCCCGTCGGGCCGACCATGTAGATATCGTAATCTGACGAAAAATTATTTACGAAATAGTAGCCGACGACATAGAGTACGCCCGCATCGCTCACCGCAATTGTGCGTGGTGAAATAGGCAGCGACATACCAGGACTCTGAATAGTAAATGACTCTAACCAGTTCCCATCTGCTGTGAATCGATCAATTCGCTGATTAGCACTATCGGAAACGTAGATAGTACCATCCGAGCGGCGCGCAATATCGATCGGGTCGCTAAACTGTCCGGAGGCTGTTCCTGTGCCGCCCCAACTTCGCAGCCATGAGCCATCCGCGCTAAACTGCTGGACACGATCGTTGCCACGATCTACGACGTAGAATGACCCATCAGGTGAGACAGCGACACCCGATGGTTGTTGCAACTGACCTGGCATTGCTCCATGTCCACCCCAGGGTGAGATCCAGGTACCATTGGGTTCCCGGATAAGAATATGGTCGGCACCGCTTTCGAGGACGTATAGCCGCCCATTCGGGGCAACAGCGACGCCGGTAGGCCTATTGATAAATGCGCCGGCAGGTCCTGCTGTTGTCCAGGTATTGAGGAGGGTTCCGTTACCTGATATGAGCTGAACGAGATACCGACCATCATCGGCAACATAGATTGTCCCATCGGGGTTAACGGCAATACTTCGAACCCAGCCAAAGCCACTGATCATGCTGAGCAGTGTCCCATCAGTATTGAATTTCAGCACTCCAGCCCCTCCTCCACGAGGTTCCCAGGAGGATACATACAAATTCCCGTCCTGGCCAAAGGACATGCTGCTAATCATGCCGCTAATAAGGGAGGAGCCTCCCGCGTAACTACCCCATGTGGTAAGCCATACACCAGATGGCGAGAACTTCTGGATGCGCCAAACTTCATCGCCAATATAGACGTTTCCGCTTATATCAACCGCGACACCTGCCGGGTAGTTCAGTTGACCATCGGCTTTCCCGTGGTTACCCCACCAGGTGATCAGCTTTCCTTCAGAGGAAAATTTTTGCACCCTGTGGTTCATATACTCGGTGACGTACACGTTCCCCTGGTGATCCAGCGCGATCTCATCTTCCGACGATGCAAAGAATTGCCCTGGCAGTATTCCCCGGCTCCCCCAGGTATGTAGTACCTGTCCATTCTGGTCGAACACCTGCACGCGAGCATTGCCCGCATCCAGCACGTAGACTCGGCCAAAATCATCCACAGCGATGTCAGCAGGGTCATTGATCTGCCCCTCGCCCGCCTGTCCCGAGATCTGCCGTTCGAACATATAGTCATCCGCGTAGTTTCTCGCCAAGACCACATCGACCGTCTGACTACCCGGTTGCACAGTGTAAGCAACACTTCGAGTATGACTGCTGTAGCGAGCGGTAACGGTGATCGTCTCGCCCGTCTTAATTTCTAGCGGTGGGGCGCTCAGGCTGAGCCGGTAATAGGGATCGCTCTCGGTGCCGCTATAGACTTGGGTGTAAAGCACGACGCTGTCGCCGCGCGGGCTTGTAATTGTTACCTCGGCACTCGCGACGGTCTTCCCGTCAATGTAGACAAAGCCACTGATACAGCAGGCGGCTAATGCATTACCAGGGGGCGTGACATTGCCACAACCGCGTGGCAGCGGCTCGGGCGCACTGCTCTGCGCAAGCGGCGCTGCATCGGCCACGGGTAGGATGGGGGGAAGTACAAAAATTGGTAGTGTGCTGAAGAGAACAGCAGCGATCAGCAGCATGGAGAGGGAGAGGGATCTCATAGTGTACTCATAGCAAGGAGGTAGATCGAGTCCTACGCGGAGAAATGTGATGCACGTTTGTTTTCAGCATGCACCAACCGCATCCAGACCTCAGCGACGCGTGATAGCGAAGGCTGCCCACGCTGCTGGGTGCGCCATCTCTGGACGTTGCATCAAATTGATCTGGGCGGCACGCAGCGCAGTTGGCGGCAATTGCCCTGCAGCCAAATATTCATAGAAAACGGCCATGAATGCCGCAGCAAATTCATCGTTGATCTGCCAGAGACTGCTAAGCACTCGCTGCGCACCCGCAATTAGCAGGGCGGATTGGAAGGCCAGCAGTGCTCCACCGCTTTCCATACCGGATGCGGTGGTACAGCCATTCAATACGGCAAGCTCGGTTCCTGCCAGCAGCAGATCGTAACATCGCTCGATAGTGAGCATCGAGCCAACTAACCGGAGGCTGGAGAAGATCGACGGCTCGGGGTCAATTTCGGTGTGGGCGCTGATGTGTAATATCCGTGGAGCCTGTTTCAGCGCAGTGAGATATACGAGCGCAGTCGAGTCATCAAGAAAAAAAGTGCAACCGGGAAGTGCCGCCGCCACTGCCGCCACCTCCATCTCCACCGCCCCAAGGGCTCCCTCGGCTGACGCACCGATCACCAGTGGTGGTCCAACTGGGCCAATGGGCGGTGTTGGCATTGCCAGTAGTGCGCCGGAGGGGATTAATTCGATCTCGTAACGCTCGACAAGGTGCTGGGAGCCGTCCCAGAGAGCAGCAAAAGGGATGAGGTGCAGGGGGGCACATGGGGAGATCAAGAGCTTCCCACCTTGGATCAGATCAACCAACGGGGTAATCAGCAGCGCGTAGAGTCGTTGGAGGATCGATCTTGTCTCCCGCATCGTCCTATCCTGCTGTACTACCCGTTGCGCGGGGTTCATACCGAGCGTGCGCAGGATCTTAAGTTCAAGACGATTGAGGCAATCCAGAATTTCTTCGATCGGACCAAGCCACATTGCGCGACAGCATCCCGTCGCATCGGCGCAGAGGGCAAGGAGTTCACCACCACAAAGTACAAACTCGATCAGGCAATCAGCGTTTAGGCGTGAAAGGACGAGCTGTGGGCTACTCGGCAGTGCGTATGTACCCGTCGAAAATCTCTGACGCAGGTGGCGTCGCTGCTCTAGGTAGCGCTGTTCTAGTTCGCGTAGTCGGGTACGCAACGTGTCTATCGTTGCTTCTCCGACTTCTTCCTGAATCGCACGTGTTACCTGCCAGCGCAATGTTTCAATCTGTTGCCTGAGCGGCTCAAGGTCGGTATTACCGACATTGCGGTGTTCTGTGCCGGTTGCACAGGCAGTCAAGAGATCAAGAAGGGGGCCACCGCGCCACCGCCAAACGCTACGCAACGCCTCAAGTGACATCCCTTCCTCGACCGCAAGACGTATCAGCGGCGCGAAAAGATTATCTTGTCGGGACTGAAAGCTCGCTGTGAGCTCCTCAACGCTGAGATCCGCACGAATCATCTCATCGATTTGGGCTGCCTCCTCGAACCGTGCGCGTGCGACAGTCGGGTCGCTTGTTAGCAGGCAATTCCCCAAACCTACTAGGGCATCGCGCTGCGCCCAGATCAAGAATGCATCGTGACTCGTTGCCAGCGCCTGCGTATAGGCTGTCTGTGCACTATGAAACTGATCCTGCTGGAGCGCAAACCGTCCGCATAGCAAGTCGTATCGGGCAAGGAGATCGGGCGGTGACTGCGCAGGTGGGCAGTGGCTAAGCCATAATTCTGCGGAGTTGATATCGCCCTGATCCATCGCTAGCACTGCCCGTTCCAAATCTACCTCAGCACTCAGAAACGGTAGGTCTAAGCGAAGGAAGATTGTCGCTGCCTCCGCGAGCATCAGCAGCACGTGTCGGTCATCAGGGTTTCTTCGACGTCGTACCGCCGCACCTGCCAACAGTGCCATGGCCACATACAGGGGCATGTTCTGTTCAGCAAAGCGACGCTGTGCTTGTGCATAGGCATCACGAGCTGCCCGCAGTGCCCCTAGACGCGCCAACAGATCGGCCTCAAACAATAACACTGAGGCGTACTCCATCGTCACGCCAAGTGATTCGAATGATTCCAGCGCCATGCGAAACCGCCGGAGTGCTGCAGCCGGTTGACCCTTCGCGCTGTAAAACTCACCTAAGTTCAGGTCAATACGCGCAACCGTAATCCAATGGCGCAGATCAATGAGGGATTCCCGGCTATCGAGCAAAAGTTCTTCAACTTCATTGAGCCGACCAACCATACCGAGCGTAAATGCCTGGTTCACCTGTAGCTCTGCCCACACCTCAGGCTTCTGGTACCGTTTGGCCAGAACCAGTGCCGATTCATTCGCTGCCAGCGCGTCGGTGTAACGCCCACGCTCGTAGAGCAACCAGCCGTAGTTCACACCAAAGTTAGCCAGATAGTGTTCATATTCTGGCCCCTGGCTCATTAAGAGTACCTGTGCCCGCTCGATCGCAGCAATCGCCTCGTCAGGTCGGCTGAGTGTGGTGTAAATAAATGACAGATTGCTAGAAATTCGTGCCACAGCAACGATATCGCCAACTCGCTCGTAACCAACGAATGCATCGTGATAGCAATCTATGGCCTCGGAGGGCCGAACAAAGGCGGCCCAGTTGCCCCGCGCCCAGCGAGCGAGTGGCAGCGCGAGGGAGTCTTCTGGGAGGCACTCTGCAACAGCAAGAGCCGCACAAGTAATTCGATCAACTTCAGCGGGGTTCTCTCGAAGGAGTTGGTCACTTCGATGCTTTAATTCTTCGATCACGCCAATCGTGAGTGCCGATACATGATTGTGAAGCCAGATTGGCCAATCCGCTTCTGGGGTAGACAGCAGATTATCAGCGAATGCGGCTGGATCGGGAGACATAGATGCTCCGAATCAGGCGGCGTCATCACTACCGACGGACAGTAACCGGATCATAACCTCTGTATCCCCTGTAACAACCGTCAGGCGGTAGCTCCCTGACTGGAGATTACGGAATACAAATGTTCCATCGTCATCTAGATCTGACTGGACATCTGCCATTGTCTCACGGTGCAGAAGCACGTACTCAACGCTGTCCGTATAGGATCCACCGTCCGGTTGACTCAATTCCCCCGTGAGAGTCCAGCGTGGTGGGCCGCTCGTTGACGGGCGTAAACTCAGAGTGATTAGTACCTGAGGGGCAACATAGATATGGGCTATACCTCTCAGCTTTAGGGCAAGAGCGGGCTGGAGCATCGCTTCAACCACACGGCGTAGCTTGGTCAGAGGACCGGGCGAATCCAGAGGCACTGCATCTATCGCCGCAAGCATTGCCAGTTCCTCACGGCAGCGCTCACAATGCTCGACATGGCGCATCATAACAAGAGCCGGTGTGCTTTCTAGGTGCTGCTCTTGGTAGGCAATGAGTTGATCGGGATCGGGACACGTCGCACGATAGAGGACTGATTCCATCTGCGACATCTCGGCGGCAATCATATGGGCACGGGCCAGACACGCAGGGTTGGCATCAATGACAGCTCGCTGCTCGGCTGATACAAGACCAGCAATATAGTCAAAGAGGATTTCCTCATCAAGGTCACATAGTGGTTCCATCGTTGGCTCGGCTTTCTCGGTGCTATCCATCCGTACCTCAAGAGATGTGGAACCACGTGGCTTTCGGCGTGGGCTCGATGAACCGCCAGATCCACTATCGTCATCGTCATTGCCATCTCTAAAGTTATTTTCCGGATCGAGACCCGCAAGATCTCGCATGATCGGATCTTTCCGGCAACGCCGACGAATACGCTGGGCTATAGTCGAAACATAGGCGGCACCGCCTGGAAAAATACTCGGGTGAAGGCGAGCTATCTCAACTGGCTTGAATCCCTGAAAAAAGAGCAGATCGAATACGATCCGCTCCTCATTAGACTCCAGGAGCGTAGCTAAGCGTTCTTGTATCGCCATGCGCAACTCGATGTCATTACGAGAGGGAGGTGCCGCAATGAATGGATCAAGAGGCTGCTGAACAGGATGGTTTTTGCGGCGTCGGAACTCCATCAGGATCTCACGCTTGGTACAGGTGCGCCAGAATGCAATAATTGGCGTAAGATCATTACCAGCAGTCATTTCTGGATTGCGTGGCCCACCAATGCTAAGGGCACGCTTCGAATTCTGCACCACATCACTACACGTCTCTTCATCAAAAATGTCTGGATTCCCATATGCTCCAAGAAAGCTGCGGATCCATCTATGAATCAGACGGTGAAATATGGTATCTACTGCTTCCCATGCATCCTGGTTACCGCCAAACGCGCGACGAAATAACTCAGTACAGCAAGGGGAGATACGCTCGCCAGTGGTATGAAATACTTGTCGTTCAACTTGGCAGCAGTGGATGACTTCGTCGAGGGAGGTTTGTTCACGGCTCATAGGGGGGTGTCTCGCCGAGATATAAGTAGCTACAGCACGATGTAAATCACCATTGTCAATCATAGCATATCGCTGCGACGTGATAACTAAAGAATTGCGCCATACTATCACATCGGGAGATCTGAATGACGAATCCACGAGCGATGAGGCATTGTGATGCCTCATCGCTCGTGGATTCGTCATTCAGAGCGGTCGGTTTGACAGCGTGGCGCGATTTCCTGGCTTTATCGTGACAAAAATGTTGATATCTGACGCCGAAATCCTTAGTATCAGGCATTTCTTTGTCAAAGACACCGAGTCCGACAATTATCCACCCAGCCGATTCCCTTCCTTCTCATCAAAACTTAGGAGAAAGCCGATGATCAAACATCGAGTCCGCCGTCTTGCCATTGTCGCCTCACTGTTTGCTGTCTTGCTTGTAACCCTGTTGACAGGTCGCGAGACCAGCGCTTCCCAGGAGATTCCAGGGAGCACTACGAGCCTCGCCGGCGTGCCACAGATTACCTATACTCGCTTCGAGCGCACCAGTCTAGACTATCTCTACGCGACCTACTGTGCTAATTTCGCCGATAGTTACGCCCTGGATTGGGGGCAAATCAACGCGAGTGGCACCATCGTGTCGAGCACCCATCAGGAGAATACAGCCCTCTCGGGATGTATACAGGGCGTATTGTTCTTCAGTAAGGTCACCGATGGACAGCACCTCTTTATCACGATCACAGCGCGTGGGAGCCCTGGCACGACGGTGTCACAGTTTGATCTCTATCCGAATTCCACACACCTGCTTAACCAGTGCTCGGTGCAGACCGACGGACTCTCGGCGCTGATCCGTGACCCGCGCTATCGCTGGGACACAGCGGCTGGCGTCTCGTGTGCCTTTGTCGATCCGGCAGACCCGAGTATTCCTCCTACGCCGACCCCATCCCCGGTGCCCAATATCGCGCCTAACCCACCGACATTGGTTACGCCGACGAGCGATGCGGTCTTCAATAGCGCCGCTGTCACCCTACAGGTGCAGGACGCAGGCGACCCGGATAATGGGCCGCGCAGCGCACGCAACTTCCTCTTTCATATTGCGAAGAGCGACGGCTCGTGGAGTACCGAATCGGGCTGGGTTGACAACGCCAGTTGGGGCGTAACGCTGCCGAGTCAGGGTAGCTACACTTGGCAGGCCCAGTCTGGTGACGGCGCGGCGACCAGCACTATTGCTGGCCCGCGCGCCCTTTTCTATGTCGTAGCGGTGCCGGTTCCGCCTCCCACCCCACCGCCACCGACGACGTCGGGGCAACCGTGGAATGTGCCCTACTTCTCGCAACTCGATTCGCGGTGGAGTCGCACGGCGATAAATCACCCAACAAACATGACCGATTGTAACTCCACGATTGGCAATATCGGCTGTGCGCTCACCTCACTGACAATGCTCTCCCGCTACTACGGGGTCGATCACACTCCGGCCACGATGAATGCCTGCCTGGGTAATGTAGCCTGCCCGCTTGTCTGGGGAAGCCAGATCATCAAGTCGTGCAGTAACAACAAGGTACGCTTCGTCTCGTGGCCTGCCTTCAGCTACCAGAGTCTACAGCAAGAGCTAGTGAAGGGGCCGGTCATCCTCCAGCTACAGAAAAGCACTGGGTACCTGCACTTCATTGTCGTACTCGGCGGCAGTGGCACAAATCCGGCTAACTACCTCGTCAATGACCCAGGCTTGCGCAGCGGGGCGCGGGTCACATTGAGCAGCTCACTGGCCAATTTTCGCGGCTACAGCCCTTCTTCGATGCGTATCTATACGGGTACGCCGGCACCTCTGCCGGCCAGCCTCGCCACACGCGAGGAACTGCCGACGCTTCAGGCACCGACGCTGATGGCCGGTGAGACCATCACTGGCACACTGGATCTCTACCGCAACACAGAAAGCGAGATGGTGCTAGAGCTGGCTGCGCAGAGCAGCACCGGCGCAGTTAGCCACATGCGGGTTTGGACTGAGAGCAACCCGAGCGATGTCTGGCAACCCTTCGCCCAGTATGTCAACGTGCCGCTCGACAGCGCCTATTACGTGCAGTACCGTGATGCGGCGGGCAACACCTCAGCGGTGATCAGCACGGGAATCCCCCAGGCGACGGCAGTGGATCAGCCATCGTACCAGGTCAACCTGCCAAGTGTCATGCGCTGATCTGATCGCAGACGACAAACCATCCATAATCGTTACGAAAACGTGTCAACACTTCATGCTCGCCCGCAAGTCCCGTGATCGCAATTTGGGGGTTGTGCTCGTTAAAATCGCGGATGGCTCTGTGATGCGGTCGAAGATTCAGCGCGACGCAAAGCCGTTTTCGCTACTCCGCAATCTGATGCGGCGAAAAAAGAACTAGCACAACACCCAATTGGCCACTCTGAAAGCGTGTCGTAGCGAAAATCCGGATCGTAGCGCCTTCCAGAATATCGCCCCAGCCTACAGCGGTCGGAATGGAGTTACCCCCAACCGGGGCGTCCCGCCCCGTAGTGTGCCCGTAGTGTGCCCGTAGTCCCCCGTAGTTCCCCGTAGCCTGCTCGTTGTGTTCCCGTACACGATTCTCGTCCTCTCTCCGGAGAGACAGTCCCGGTCTTGGTGGCTATACTGAGGACACGAAACATCAATCCAGACAACACAACGAAGCACAACATCTCACCACCACAATACACTCAGTCACCCGACACTACTGACATCCATCACATCCAGAAGGAGCACGGTCATGCTATACAAGAACACTCAACCCCGCCACGGCCAGCTCAATGGCAGCGTCCACACTCATCTGGATAGCTTCGATGGTATCACCCGCCGACAGGCGGAGGACCCGACCATTCACGCGCACGTGCAT
>CAIXLU010000250.1 GCA_903920315.1 uncultured Oscillochloris sp. | reverse complement strand
GTAATGTCATCAACCGATGGTGGAAGCATGGTCTATCCCTTCGTATCACGGCGGTTTCAGTCACACGAAACAGTATACACTATTTCGCAACTTTCAACAACCGATGTGAGTTTGCTATACTTCCCCGAGGCGTAAAGCCCGATATCTGTATCACAGTGACTCGGTTGAATGCAGCCCATATTGCGAAGGCGGTCGAGTGGGCACTCAGCAGGAAACTCCCCATCAGCCTTAATTTCTACCGCCAGTCGCCAATGACGTTATCCCGAGCGGATCTTATCCTAGAGGAGAATGAGATTATCGATGGTATGCGCCAGGCATATGCTGTCATTGAGCGCATGCTACCCACCTATCCCCTTTTTCACGGGCTAGTAGATCGGGTACAAGCTGCTGCACATACGCACACCTGTGGAACTGGGATATCCTACCTTGTCTTCACACACGAAGGCAGCTTAGCTCAGTGTCATATGCATCTTGGCGAAGCATCCTCGCCCTCGCAGCATACCGATGCTCTCCAGCTAGTCGCCGCCGGCCCAATTCGTAATCTCTCGGTCGATCACAAGGAAGGCTGCAAGTCTTGCAGCTATAGATATCGCTGTGCAGGCGGGTGTCCTATCGAGACATTTCGTGCAACCGGTCGCTGGGATGTTCAGAGTCCTCACTGCAATATTTACAAGTCGCTTATCCCCGAGGCATTACGACTCGAGGGGTTACGATTGCTGAAGCTGTATGGGTGGCTAGATGAAGCTACTCACGTATCTTGAATGAACCTTCTGAAACTCCCCACACTTTACAATCGGCCCAGTGGATTGCTCTGTCTGTCTATCGGCTATCGGTCATCGGCTATCGGCTATGATCAGAGGGGACACACACACCCGCACACCCCAGTCGTAGTTGACGAGGACGCCGACAGGGTTGTAGCGACCTCGCGCCCCGCAGCAAACATATGAGCTATCATCCTGATAACTGCCACCTCGCACCGGTACATCGTCACCTGTAAAGTCTTTTTGCACTACTCCGCTCTGCGCCGGGTAGCCCTTGTGGCTACTCGTCGTCCACTCCCACACATTCCCGACCATATCCATCGCCCCGCATGCCGCCACACCGGATGGGCAACAGCCCACAGGTGCCGGGCGTTCCAGCGTGCTTTCCGTGTAGATCGCCCGCTCGGGCGTCGGCTCGTCGTCGCCCCACGGGTACGGTCGGCGCTGCATGGTCATATCGTAGGCGGCGGCGGCTTCCCACTCCGCCTCGGTCGGGAGGCGCATCACATAGTCTTTGGGCAATTTATCCTGGAGTCGCTCGGTGAGCCATGCGCAGAATGCCGTCGCCTCGTACCAGGTGACGCCAATCACGGGCTGGTTCGCTCCACGATACTCAGTGCGACCCCAACCCCACGGATGGGTGCGTGTCCTCTTCCACGTCCATCCTTTTGGCGTCCACCAGCGCTCGGCGTCTTTGCCATAGCCCTCGGCGACGAATAGCGCGTACTGGGCAACGGTGATCGGGTAGCGGGCGATCCAGAACGCAGAGAGCGTGATCTTCGCGCTCGGCTTGCCCTTTTTCCACCCGCCGATCTGGTATGTTTCTGGCCGTACATAGCACCAATAACCAGGTGGCTGTCCAAAATGTTCATTGCACCGGACGAGTTCCGCTCGCCACTGCCGATCCTCCACCGGGTAGCGCGGGTCGCCCATCTCGCCGAGAACGCGGCCTGCACGGATACGCTCGGCGACGGGAAGGACACTACCTTCGACTCCCTCTGCAATGCTCGTGGCCAAGGTGTGCCATAGCTGCGGTAGCGCCACGGTCGTGACGCCAATCAGGGCAGCCTTGCCGCCCATCTGCTCCAGACACTCTGCGGCGAACAACGCCGCCGGTTGTCGTTCTGCCGTGTCGCGCACCCGCTCGCCGTGGGTCGTACTGAGCAGGAAGGCGAGCCACCCCGCCGCCGTCTCGCGGCCCGTGCCGCGCACCATGCGTCCCAAACTCAGGAAGATCACCTCACGCCAGCGTCCGGGGTCACGCTGCCACTGCGCGTAGGCCAGCGCGTGAAACGTCGCCTGTTGGCCCAGGTGACACCCCGCCAAATATTCTTCATAGCTCAGGTGAGGCACCCCATAGAGATCGCCACCCTCGCTCAACAGCAGGCCGCTCTCATATTCCAGATGCTCAATCACGAGCGTTGCCTTCTCTGCGGCAAGACCGGTACCGATGTCAAAGTGCGTGAAGAGATCTTCAAAGGCTCCGCGCACCAGATAACGGTGGAGTAACCCGCGCCCATCATTCGCCCGCGTGTTCTGGTGGGCGTCGTAGGCCAATCGCTCCAGGGTGTTCCGCAAATGATAATCCTTCAACCCGCCCAAGCTCCCGTTCGCCTTGAGTTTTGCGAGCAGTGGCGGCGGTGCCCCCGGTTCGTTGCTCCGCACCCGCCAGCGGTTCAACCACAGTTCCACCAGATCTTCGTAGAGATCGGCACGATCTTCAGGCAGCTTGCCCTCATAAAAGTGCAGCAGCGTGATCATCGTCAGGAGCAGTGGGGTCTGTCCCAGGTCTCGCAGGCTTGAGAGGTGGGCCAAACGGTCGGTGAGTTCAGTCACGCGCCGTGCCGCTTCGTCCGCCGCAATAACCCCTTGGTCTGCACTGCGGGCGTACCAACCCGCGACGAAGTGGCGCATCTGACCGAGCGCGAAGGGAGCCAGCGTCACCGGCGGCGGCCACGGTGCGAAGGGTGCGGCCACGGCCTGGTCAAATGAGCGCACCCGGCAGGTGACCACCACCCGCCCGCCCGCTTCAGCCAACTTTACGACCGCCCGAGCCACCCCGACGCGCAGCGACGGCTCCGCAACCTCGTCGAGGCCATCGAGGAGCAAGAGCAACCCGCCCTGGGTGAAGGCATGACTCAGCGGTTCGTCCATCCCGCTCAGTCCATACGCCTGGGCTTGCCCCACCACGTACCGCCAGAGGCCGGGGCCATCGAGGGTGCCGCCCGGTTGCAGGGTCCACGCGGCGAACTCACCTAACGCCGTGTACAGCGGCAGGAGCCATCCGGCACTCCACCCGGGCAATGCTGACGGATGCGCATCCTCACCATGGGCCAACGCAACGGCGAGATGGCGCACAAAGCTGCTCTTGCCGCTACCGGGACCACCGAGCAGCACCACGTGACGATGACGACTCAGCGCCTCGGTGAGCAGCAGCGGGCGCTCCAAGTGGAAGCGGGGCACATCTGGGCGATTCGCCATGCGGCGAGGATCAGCCTCGTGCTGCAGCGCGATCACGCGGCGGGTGGCTTCGGGCAGCACCACCGCCGGGTCGCCCACCGTGAGCGCATCGGCGAACATGTCGGCACTATCGGCCTCATCCATTCGCTCCCAGGTCTCGGCGGCAAGTGCGACGTAGACGTGGCTGAGCGTGAGGGCGGGGCTGGCGTCTCGGCGCTCCCGCTGCACCAGCCCGGAGAGGCGTAGGCGGTCACATGTTTCGACCACACGGGCGAGATAGCGCTGCACCAACGCGCGCTGTGCGTCGGCGGGGTCGGGCAGTCCTGCGGCGGTAAAGAAGAGCTGGATCGTCCCCTGGTTCACGCCGACCGCCGCACCCTTCACGGTGCCGGTGTTATTGACGCTCCCCTGCGTATCCTTGATGACATCGCCACCAGCCACGTCACCCATCTTCACATCACCGAACTGGTTGCCGCTGCCAAAGAAGACCAGAGCCTCGATACGGGCGTGTTGGTCAGAGGGAAGTCCGGCGGCCTTCTTCTCGAAAGCGGCACGTGCGGTGGCCTCGTCGAACTCCTCACGCAGTTCGCGCAGCTTCGTGGCCAGGGCAGTGAGTTCGTCGTCATTCATCGGCGTATGCCCTCATCTCCTCGGAATCACGGAGCCACGGAGGTGTTGAGGGGCGAGATAGCGTTGCACCAACGCACGCTGTGCGTCGGCGGGGTCGGGCAATCCTGCGGCGGTAAAGAAGAACTGGATGGTGCCTTGATTGATACCCACCGCCGCGCCGCGTTGCGTACCGGAGACATCGACGCGACCCTGCGTATCCTTGATGACATCGCCGCCACCACGTCACCCATCTTCACATCGCCCATCTGGGCACCGCTGAGTATGATCAGGGCGGCATGTTGCTGACGGAGCGTGGCGAGTTCCTGCTCCACAAGTCGGCGCACAGCATCGGGCAGCAACTGGGCAAGGCTGGCCTTACGTTCAGCGTTCTGGCGGGCCAGAGACTCAGGGGTGTCATTCATTGAGATGCATGGGTGGTAAAAACAGTGTGTCTACGGGAGCAAGTATAGCATGCCTGCCCGTGAGTCACCGAGCGCACATGCTGTTTTTATGTACATCCGTACAGATGGCTGCGTGGGTACGAAGAGAGAGGAGGACTCTTCAGCGCACGTGAATTTGGTGAGCAGACTCACAACGGAGATGCGACACACTCCGTCCCATGGGCGGTCATGCGCCACCGCACGGCGGTGTGTGGCCGTACCGACAGGAAGTTTGTGTGCCACGGATGTGGCACGGAGAAATTCACTTATCCGATCCACTTCCCCCGCCATACC
>CAIXLU010000249.1 GCA_903920315.1 uncultured Oscillochloris sp. | reverse complement strand
GCATGAGCATGGTGCCGATGACCGGCAACAAATTCTCGCCCAACCCGCACCTTGCCCAGCATGATCCCGCCGTCTACCTGGGCATGGGGCTGACCGCCGAGAACGTAGCCAAGCGCTACAAAGTAAGTCGTGAAGAGCAAGACATCTTCGCCCTGCGATCTCACCAGAATGCCCTCCACGCCCAGCAGGAAGGCTACTTTGCCACCAGCATCGTACCGCTTGAACTCGAACTTGTAGAGATGAGCAGCGACGGCACGCCGCAGCGGCGCAGCTTCACCTTTGACAAAGACGAAGGGCCTCGCGCCGACACCTCTCTTGCAGCCCTCGCGAAGCTCAAGCCCGCCTTCTCGACCACCGGCAGCGTCACGGCAGGCAACAGCTCACAGACCAGCGATGGCGCGGCGGCGGTCGTACTCATGAGCCGAACCAAAGCCACCGCCCTCGGCCTCAGACCACGTGCCCGCTTCATCAGCTTCGCCGTTGGCGGCGTCGAACCCGACGTGATGGGCATCGGGCCCGTGGTCGCCATCCCCAAAGCACTCAAACTTGCTGGCCTCAACCTCCGCGACATAGACCTGATCGAGCTAAACGAAGCATTCGCCGCCCAGGCACTAGCCGTCGTCCGTGAGCTAGGAATCGACATTACGAAAGTAAACGTCAACGGTGGCGCAATCGCCCTGGGCCACCCGCTAGGCTGCTCAGGGGCCAAACTCACCGTCCAAATCCTTGACGAGCTAGAGCGCCGCAACGGGCGCTACGGCATGGTGACAATGTGCATCGGCGGGGGAATGGGCGCTGCCGGGATCTTCGAGCGTCTCTAGTACATGCCCACCCCCAGCGGTGATGCGAACGCCTATGGCGTTCGCATCACCGTCTTCAACGCTCATTATCAAGCGGACTACGCACACCCCTGCCGCCGCGATTCAGCACATGCGTATAGATCATCGTCGTACGCACATCGCTATGACCAAGCAACTCCTGCACCGTACGAATATCATAGCCATCCTCAAGCAGATGAGTCGCAAAGCTATGGCGGAACGTATGGCACGTGACCCGCTTCGAGATCTGCGCAAGCGGCACTGCCCGCTTCACCGCCTTCTGAAGCCCACTCTCGTCCACATGATGCCGCCGCTGATGTCCCGAGCGCGGATCGACCGAGAGACTCTCGGAGGGAAACAAATACTGCCAGATCCACTCCTGACTCGCATTCGGATACTTCCGCTCAAGCGCATACGGCAGATACACCTGCCCATAGCCAGCGCGGAGATCCTGATCGTGGGTCAACTTCACCCGCCGCAGGTGTTCCTGTAGTGGCGCAATCAAACTATCAGGAAGCGGCGTCACCCGATCCTTATCACCCTTCCCGCTCCGCACCACCACCTGATGCAGCGCAAAATCCACATCCTTCACCCGCAGGCGCACACACTCCATCAGCCGAATCCCACTACCATAGAGCAGTTTCGCCATAAGCTGATGCACCCCCGTCATCGCATCAAGGACACTACGCGCCTCCCGGCGCGTCATCACCGTCGGGAGGCGTTGTGGCTGCTTCGCTCGCGCCGCATGAATCGGCTCTTCAAGTGGCTGCTGCAGCACTTCCGCATACAAAAACAGCAGCGCACTCAGCGCCTGATTCTGGGTTGAGGCCGCAACAGACTGCTCCACCGCCAGATCCGTAAGAAACGCCTCAACCTCAGGCGTCCCCATCTCCGCAGGGTGGCGCTTATGATGAAACCGGATATAGCGTTTCATCCAGCCCACATACGACTCCTCAGTACGCAACGAATAATGCTTACGGCGCAGCGCCTCACGGGCCTGATCGAGAAGGCGAGGGGTATTCGCAGCCATGTGCCAATCTCCTTCACAAAAAAATAGACGGCCATCCTTCCGTCTATGACACCGTATGAGCAACATAGAAGGATACCCGTCGTTGGACCGCTTTCAACCCCAATGCTGCACTTCAGATGTCCATGCGCGGGGGCGCACAACACCCGATGAAAATGGACCGAAGGGGCGCGTCGCGACGCGCCCTTACCCGACACCCGCCTATTTTCAAGTTAGCCGCGCCACTAGCAGATGGGTAGATCGGTATCTAAATTATATTTTGTAAGGTTATCGTCATTCGGCAAATAACTCAGCGAGGGTATCCAGGACAGCATGTTGTGTGGCCTGATCGATTTTTCCTAATCGCTTGAGTAAGCGCTGTTGATCAACGGTACGGATTTGATCAAGGACAATCCATGCCTCTCGCTGATCAAAAATACAGGCAATACGAGTAGGGTACGCACGCGACTTCGTTGTCATCGGCGCAAGAATGACGGTGCGGATGTTCCGATGTAACTCGTCCGGCGAAATCACGAGACACGGACGAGTCTTCTGAATCTCCGCACCAACAGTCGGGTCAAGATTAACCAAATAGACCTCAAAGCGCCTTACTCCCACGTCCACTCCTCCTCATCCCAGGATGAAAACGTCCCAGCATCCGGATCAATCAACTGATCATCATGATTCATCGCCATCTGACGAAACGAATCATCCCAACCATCGCGTGACCGATGTGCTGGACGGATTAGAAGGTGAGTATCGTGAACTTCCAGTTCAATATCCTGCGTGAACCCCACTTGATCGAGCAACACTTTGGGAATACGAACCCCTTGTGAGTTTCCGATTCTGACGAGGCGGGTCTTAATGATGGCACTCATCTCGTCTCCTTTCGCATAATGTAATTACATTGTATCTACATTTGTGGCGTACGTCAAGCCATGGGAGCTAGCGACCACTGCACCCTCAGCGCCTGTGCCACCGCGCCCATAAGAGATCCGCCACCAGATCGTATCTTGCCGCCCGCTGCCTCGGTATATAGGGAGAACGCGGTATTCATTGCCACCGAGGAACCTATGCGTGCACGCGCCACACTCCAACCGGGACAACCGGGAACCAAAGCTCTGCTCAAAACCTATGGAGACCGTCTCATCTGCGTCCGATATCGCTACGACAGCACCCGGCGGAAACGCTACAAAACAGTGGAGTTGATCGTTGACGAGGCCGATTGGACGCCCCCGGCGACAGCGCCCACCCCAGACACTCTTGTATACCTCCGGGTCGTATGGGGCGAAGCAGAAGTTGCCCGACGCATCAAAGCCGCAGGAGGCCAATGGCAACCACGTTACAAACTCTGGGCGCTCCCGTATGGGCAAGCGGAACAGATGGATCTCCTTGACCGTTTGACCGATCTTCCTGTACAATGACAGGCAGGTGACCTTTCTACAATGCGAAAGTAAGTTTGCATATATAGAAAGGCTTTCGCATCGTAGAAAGGCTCCCGTACAATAGATCTCCTTGACTGTTTGACTGATCTTCCCATACAACGTCACACAGATGGCCTTTCTACGATGCGAAAATAAGTTTGCATGTATAGAAGGTCTTTCACATCGTGGAGAGGCTCCTGTACATGCGGATGTAAGGAAGCATCGCTGCCGACTTTATAGTTGGGCCGCTCGCATCCCGTAAAGCAGTCGCCGGACAGACCCGGCAGCGAGACATCACCGGGAATAACCGACCATCGTCCGGGCATAACCGGGCATAACCGGGCATAACCGGACATTTCCGGGCATCGTCGGACACGAG
>CAIXLU010000248.1 GCA_903920315.1 uncultured Oscillochloris sp. | reverse complement strand
GGCTAGAGTATTCCATTCCCAACCAAAAATTCACAATGTTCTGGTAGAGTGGGCCAGATGAGTAACGAATGGAGGATCGAAGGGCGTTTATATATATCCTGGCAGCAACTGGTCGTCAGGTTGCACGTAAGAGAGCAGACTAAACCATGCGAATCCTCATTGTAGAAGATGATCCAGGAATACGGTTATTCCTCTGTCGCGCTGTAGAGTACCTGATCCCCCATGCGGAGGTCGTCTCCCAAACCAACGGGAGGCTTGGCCGTGACGCTTTCTGGGCAGATCCGGCTGACCTCGTGATCAGCGATAACCGCATGCCCCACATGACCGGGATCGATCTGCTCTACACGCTCCGCACATGCTCGATGGTGCCCTTCATCCTGATCTCGGCGGAGTCCGAGGTTGAGAACCTCGCCCTCGCCGCCGGTGCATCCATCTTCCTTCCCAAACCTGTTTCGCTGACCGATCTGCGGGCAGCTATAGGCAGCGTGATCCCGATCAGACATACTGAGCCATGCTCCTTATCAAATCTGAGGGAACAATGAGTCAAATTCCGCCCTACGAGGGCTATATTTTTGATCTGGATGGGACGATCTATCTGGGGGAGATCGTGTTGCCAGGGGCGGTTGATCTCCTGGCCCGGCTGCGCCGCGATGGGCGTCGGGTTGCCTTTCTCTCCAATAATCCGACCAAGAGCCGCGAGCAGTATGTGACGAAACTGACGAAGCTGGGCATTCAGGCCAGCCTCGCCGAGGTGGTAAACACCACTTACGTGATGGTCGAGTGGCTGCGGGCCAACGCCCCAGGGGCCACTGTCTACCCGGTGAGTGAGCAGCCGCTGATTGACGAACTGACGGCGGCGGGTTTCTCGATCAGCGAGCGGGCCGATGAGGTGGACATTGTGATCGCCTCCTTCGACCGCACCTTTGTCTACCACAAACTCCAGGTCGCCTTTGACGCCATCCGCGCCGGGGCGCGCCTAGTGGCCACTAACCCCGACCGCTTTTGCCCCGTACCCGGTGGCGGTGAACCCGACGCCGCCGCGATGATCGCGGCCATTGAGGCATGCACAAATACACGCTGCGAGGTCAACGTCGGCAAACCCTCGCCGATCATGGCTCGTACGGTTAGCGCCATGCTCCAACTGTCCCCCGAACGCTGCCTGATGGTCGGCGACCGCCTGCTGACCGACATCGCTATGGGTGCCGAGGCCGGTATGGATACGGCCCTCGTCCTCACCGGCGACAGCACCCGCGCCGATCTGCCTGCTGCCCCGCATCAGCCCACCTACATCCTCGATAATCTCACCGCTCTGTTATAATGGTACTGTGGCAGCGCCTGCTGCGCGACGATACATCTCTTGACGTAAGCAACTCTTCGTTCTAAACTGTTCCTCAACCACTTACAAGAGGAGCGACTATGCCTTCTGCACAACAGTCCCATTATGCCCCCACCCTGCCGCACCTCGGCTCTGATGGCTGGCCCGGACGAACAGCCGATAGCACCGGCGACTCGTCGTGGCCCGCCGGGCTTCGTGCGCTCCTGGTGATCACTGGCGCTATTCATCCCGATGATGCGGCCCTCGCACGGGTGTCGAATGATGACCTCGCCCTGCTCCGGGTATCCATGAGCATGCTGGGCAGCAGTGAACCCACCAGCGCCGCGTAGCGTGATCTGAGAGGTAGGGGTCAGGCATGTCACTCGTATACGATCTGTAGCACCTCATGCCATCCCTATGCTGATACCATCTCGCACACGAATCAGCGATACGCTCCAGATCTGGGCTGCCCTACGGCGAAGGCCGGTTTCGCCGCGCCAACGCCTACTCTGGACGCTTGGCAACCTGATGATGTTCGCTGGACTTTACCTGTTGTTCTATGTTGGCGGGATCTATGTGCAGAACGACTACCAGCGCCTCGCGGCCCGTGGCGATAACGACCTTGAGGTGCCGCGCACGATGATCTCCGCATCTGTGCCTGAGGTCGCCCCACAATTAGCTCAAGTCGCCCCGAAATCTACGACAATAGCCCAGTCCTCAACCTCCACACCTGCTGCCTCCAGTCTCCCCCAGCTCGGCACCATTTCCTCAGATATGCCCAGTGCCGCCCAGGTTGCGCACGTCTCTACGGTTGAGCGAGTGGTGATCCCCAGTATCGCGCTTGACTCGAAGGTGATCGAGGTTGGCTGGAGTACCCAGAAGATTGACGGCAAACTGGCGGCTGTCTGGGACGTAGCCGAATACGCCATCGGCCAGCACCACGGATCGGCGAACCCCGGCGAGGGCGGAAATATAGTGCTGGCAGGCCATGTTGGCGGCTACGGACACGTTTTCCGCGACCTGTTCTACGTCCATCCCGGCGACCAGGTTACGGTCTATAGTGCGGGCCAGGAATTTCTCTACGTCGTTCAGGAACGCCTGATTGTCGAGGAGGACGACGCACCGCTCGCGCAGCGCATCGAGAACACTAAGCTGATCGGCTCCACCGATCACGAGCAGATCACGATGATTACATGTTGGCCACCCAAAGGCCCCGATAAGTTCAAGCAGCGCGTCGTGATTCACGCTGTGCCCTTCAGCGCACCCGTCGCCCCCAACCCGGACACTAGCACCATTCGTTAACGGTAGAATCAAAAACCCGGTGGGGCCGCGCAG
>CAIXLU010000247.1 GCA_903920315.1 uncultured Oscillochloris sp. | reverse complement strand
GCCCGCCGGGACGCTTCGCCACGCTCAGCCCGTCACGGCCCCACCGTCACCAGCGGGCTAATTTTGGCGAAGAGCTTCGCGCCGATCCCGGTGACATTTTGGAGATCCTCGACAGACTGGAACGGCCCCTGCTGGGTGCGATAGGCCACGATCCGCTCGGCGATGGCTTGACCGATCCCCGGCAGTTCCTCCAGATCGGTGGTATTGGCCTGGTTGAGATTGATCAGTCCGCCAGATGCGGGCTGATCAGCGGGCGTGGAGAGAGTAACTGCGAGCGGGGACTCACCGATATGTGGAATATGGACATGCTCGGCATCGCTGAGCGGTGCCGCCAGGTTCACATCCTCGCTCGCCGCATCGTCGCACAGCCCGCCTGCGGCCAACACCGCATCCTTCACCCGCGCTCCCTCCGGCAGCCGATAGACATCAGGCGCGGCAACGGCCCCACTCACGTAGACGATCAGCTCGACCGGGGCGGGCGATCCCGCCACAACGCTGGGTACCGGATCCTCGGGCACGTCGAGAGATGCCGATCCCAGGTCAGCGGCTGGCGTTGGGGCAGTTGGCGTGAGTGTCCCACGCAGGACTGGCCCGCCCACCATGATCACAAGACCGATCAGGACACAGGCGATAGCAGCAAGCAGGCGCGGACGTTTCCACCAGATCGTATCCTCGGACATGAGCGCCTCCCTTCGCGCAGTACACGGCACATGCCAATGTACCGTCTGAGGGCGGCAAATGTTCTATAGCAATCCTCTTGGGATTGTTGCGTGGAGTCGAGGCTTTAGCCGGATAAGGCCGCCTAAAGGCTCGACTCCTTATGTCATAACCAGACACCCCGGCTGGCGACTGACGTCGCGCCGGGGGCACTTCGCGCCGACGCGGGAACCGCCTGCGCAAACGACGGATCTTTTCTTCGGGTAGAATGCGGTTACTCGACCTGAACCTAGAACGGGCGTCGTAGGGGCGACGATCACCAGCTATGAGAATTGCAATCCTCGCCGATATTCACGGAAACCTGGCGGCGCTGCACGCCACAATTGACGACATTGACGGGTGGTCGCCCGATGCGGTGATTGTCGCTGGCGATATGGTGAATCGGGGGCCACAGTCAGACGACTGCCTGGATCTGGTGCTGCGTCTGCGTGATGGGCGCGGCTGGCAGGTGATCGCGGGCAACCACGAGGGCTACGTGCTGCGCTACGCGATTGATCGCGCCCGGCCCGACTTCCCTACCAGTGGCCCGCACTACGAGTTCAGCCGCCTGATTGTCTGGGCCTACGGACAGCTATCTCACCGCCTCGCGGCCATCGCCGCCCTGCCCGAGCATCTGGACATCGCCACGCCCGCCGGGGCGATGCGCGTATTGCATGCATCCGTGCGCAACAACCGCGACGGGGTGATGGCGGCGTCGAGCGATGCGGAGTTGCGCCAGCAGATTGACCCGGCAGCGGCGGTGTTCTGCGTTGGCCACACGCACATGCCTTTTGTCCGCCAGGTTGACACCACCTTGCTGGTGAATGTCGGCTCGGTGGGATTGCCCTTTGATGGCGATACGCGGGCAGCCTACGCACGGCTGAGCCTGGGACATGCGGGCTGGAGCGCCGAGATCCGCCGTGTGGAATACGATGTAGCTGCCACGGCACAGATCTTCGTCCACGGCGGCGCGATGGAGGCAATCGGGCCAATGGCCGAGATCACGTTGTGCGAACTGCGAACCGGCACGTCGCTGATGTTCGATTTCCTGCCGCGCTACAGCCAGCCGATTCTCGCGGGCGAGATCAGCGTGGCCGACGCCGTGCGTGAGTTCCTTGGTACATAAAGTTTAGGCATGTTTCAAAACAGCTTGACAGTTTGGGTACATGCACTGCGTCCTGTTGTGTCAAATCTGCAATCTACAATCTGCAATCTGCAATGTACCTTAGCTATGCCACCCGCCTATCCACGCTGGCATCGAGGGTTTCGATCAGGGAGAGCAGAATAGTGTTGATCGGGGTGGGTACGCCAAGACGGGTGCCTTCGCGGACGATGGCCCCGTTAATGCTGGCGATCTCGGTTATTCCGCCGCGCAACACATCCTGGAGCATGGAAGAGCGATTGGCGGCGGTGGCGCGGGCCACGTCCAGCACGTGGGCCACCGGGTCGGCATAGGGCAGGTGTACGCCACGGGCCGCCGCCACTGCCGCCGCTTCGCTCACTGCCTGAGCTAGCAGATCGCAGGCATGCGGCAGATCGGCCAGCGCACCGTTAGGCACACGCAGTAGCGCGGTCAGGGCGTTGATCCCCACGTTCACCAGCAACTTGCCCCAGAGCAGCGCATCAATATCGTCGCGCACATCGGCGGGCAGCCCACAGCGACGGAAGAGATCGGCCAGCGCCTCGGCAGTAGGACGACTGGGCACGGAGCCAAATACCGTCGGCCCCAGACCAGCGTGACGCACCCGGCCAGGGCCGAGGAGCGTGCCGCCCAGGGAAGTGACGCCCTGGCCGACCCGGCTATCGCCCAGGGATGCCGCCAGCGCCTCGCGGTTGCCCACGCCGTTCTGGAGCGTGTAGGCCAGTGCGTCCGGCCCAAGCAGCGAGTGGGCAACCCCGATGGCCCAGGGATTCTGGTGGGCCTTCACCAAAATAATCGCCACGTCGGCATAGCCTGCGTCGGCGGGATCGGTTACCGCGCAGACCAGGCGGATATGCTCTACGCCATCAATTTCGCAACGCAGGCCATCGGTATTGATCGCGGCCACATGCTCGGCCCAGCCATCCACCAGCACCAGATCGGCTTCGGCAGAGAGATAATAGCTAAGGACGCCGCCCATCGCCCCGGCCCCGATGATCGCCACGCGCATAACAACTCCTTGCTCGACTCACGCTGCCCGCTTGCACGCCACTCCGATCTGTACTAGTCTAGTATCGAATTGCGCACACCACCCGATGAAAACGGACCGTAGGGGCGCGTCGCGACGCGCCCCTACCCGACACCCGGCTATGTTCACCTCAGGAGGCTTTTGTGACCACCGAGATTGATCTCGTCCGCTCCGACCTGGAGCATCTTATCCACCCGCTCTATCACCCCAGCGCCCACCAAGATCCCAAGATCTGGGTTGAGGGCAAGGGTTCGGTTGTGAAGGACATCAACGGTAAAGAGTATCTGGACGGACTAAGCTCGCTCTGGAATGTGAATGTCGGCCACGGGCGCGAGGAACTGGCCGAGGCCGCATATACCCAGATGAAGCAACTGGCCTTCTACTCGTCCTACACCGGATCAACGAACCTGCCGACCATCCAGCTTGCCGAGAAACTCAGCCAGATCTTCTACCCGAGCATCAACACCTTCTTCTTCACCAGCGGCGGTGCCGAGAGTACCGAGAGTTCCATCAAGACCGCCCGTTTCTACTGGAAGGCGAAGGACAAGCCCGACAAGATCAAGTTTATCTCGCGGATGCGGGGCTACCACGGCGTAACGATGGCGGCCATGAGCGCCACCGGCCTGCCAGTCTACTGGCCGATGTTTGAGCCGCGTGTCCCCGGCTTCAGCCACATCGAGTCGCCCTACCCCTACCGCTTTGTGAACACGACCCCCGAACTGAGTGACGGTGTGGCCGCCGCTAACCTGCTGGAGCAGGCCATCCTACGCGAAGGTGCCGACACGGTGGCCGGGTTCATTGCCGAGCCTGTGCAGGGCGCGGGCGGGGTGATCGTGCCACAGGACGATTATTTCGCCCGCATCCGCGAGATCTGTGACCAATACGAGGTGCTGCTGATTGCCGACGAGGTGATCACCGGATTCGGGCGCACCGGCGCGTGGTTTGGCCTGGAGCGCTACGGCATCGAGCCGGACATCGCCCAGTTTGCCAAGGGCATCACCTCGGGCTACGTGCCCCTGGGCGGTATCGGCGTCTCGGACGCGATCAGCGAGGTGATTAACAACGTGTCGCCCGACAGGCGCTGGATGCACGCCTTCACCTACTCAGGCCATCCCACCTCCTGCGCCGTGGCCCTGGCTAACATCGCAATCATCGAGCGCGAGGGTTTAGTGGCTCAGGCCGCCAGCAGCGGCGCGCACCTGCTGGCTCGGCTCCAGGAACTGGAGGAGATGCCCAGCGTGGGCAATGTGCGCGGCATGGGCATGATGGCTGGTGTTGAACTGGTGGCGAACAAGGAGACCAAAGAACCCTTCCCGGCATCGGCCAACGTTGGTGCCCGCGTAGGAAGCGAGATGATGGCTCGCGGGCTGCACACCCGCATTCTTGGCGACAGCATCCTGCTAGCTCCGCCGCTCACTACCAGCATCGCGCAGCTCGACCAGATGGTGCAGATCATCGGCGAGTCCATCGCTGCCGTGCAGGCGTAGGCGTAAGGGTGCAGCAGCGCGGCGCTGCTGCACCCTTACGTGACTATCGGCTTCGGCTATCGGCTATCGGCTATCGGCTATTTTCATACCAGCAAGTTATCAATCAGGCGCACCGCGCCCACCCGTACCGCCAGCGAGATCAGCGCGCCACGCGGGCCGACCTCGGTTAGTTCGCGCAGAGTCAGCGGGTCGGCGACGCTGGCGTACTCGGGGCGGGCCAGTGGCTCGCGAGCCAGTACCTCGGCCATAATCTGGCGCAGCACATCCCCACGCCGCTCGCCGGACGTGAGCAACTCCCGGGCCGCCGTGAGCGCTCGGTACAGCACCGTCGCCGCCGCCCGCTGCTCGGGCGTCAGGTAGCTGTTGCGGCTGCTCATTGCCAGTCCGTCGGCCTCGCGTACCGTCGGCGCGATGACGATCTGCGTCAGCATGTTCAGATCGCGCACCATCTGGCACACCACCACCGTCTGCTGCGCGTCCTTCTGCCCAAAGTAAGCCTTGGTCGGCTGCACAATATTCAGTAGCTTGCAGACCACCGTAGCCACACCACGGAAATGATCGGGGCGGGCTGCACCCTCCAGCACCTCGTCGGCGGCAGGCAGCACCACCGCCGTACCAAACCCACCGGGGTACATCTCACTCACCTCGGGCGTAAACACCAGATCCACGCCCTCGTCCGCAAGCATCTGTAGATCGCGCTCAAGGTCACGCGGGTAGCGCGTAAAATCCTCGTGGGGGGCGAACTGGGTTGGGTTGACAAAAATACTCACCGCTACTGCGCCACATTCCTGGCGAGCTTGACGCACCAGACTCAGGTGCCCCGCGTGCAGGTAGCCCATTGTGGGCACAAGGCCGATCTGATCAAAACTGGCCCGCGCATGGCGGAATCCATCCACCGTCGTGATCACATTCATAAAAAAATACCACCTGAGCTTTCAAGATCACGCGTCCCCGGCTCGATCCGCAAGCTGCGCCAGAGCAGCCGTGAGGGTATCTGCCGACATCGTCGCGCTGTGTTCGGCTCCAGGAAAGACCCCGGCGCGCACCTCGGATGCGTAGGAAGCCACCGCTACGCCGATCAGATCGGCGAGGTTCGCGTAGCGCTTGGCGTGGCGCGGCTCAAAGTCGCTGTACAGGCCGAGCATATCGTGCCAGACCTGCACTTGTCCGGCGCAGCCCGCCCCCGCGCCGATACCAATTGTCGGGACGCGCAGACGTGTGGTGATCGCGGTAGCCAGTTCAGCCGGGATAAGTTCGAGTACCATACCGAAGGCTCCGGCGGCCTCGATAGCCAGGGCGTCGGTAATCAACTGCGCGGCGGCGCTAGCCTGTCGGCCCTGCACCCGCGTACCGATCTGGTTGACCGACTGCGGTGTAAAGCCGATATGACCCATCACCGGGATACCCAGCGCAACCAGGCGGGCGATAATCGGGGCGACAGCAACCCCGCCCTCTAGCTTAACGGCCTGAGCTCCGGTCTCCTGCATCACCCGTCCGGCGCTGGTGATCGCCTGCTCAACGCTGGCATAGGTAAGAAAGGGCAGATCCGCAACTACCAGAGCGTGCTGACTACCGCGCACCACGGCCTTAATATGGTGCAGCATCTCGTCCAGGGTCACGGGCACAGTCGAGGTATAGCCCAGCACAACCATGCCTAGCGAGTCGCCCACCAGGATCATCGGCACACCGGCCCGATCCGCAATCTGTGCGGATGTGTAATCGTAGGCGGTGATCATCGGGATGCGCTCGCCACGTTCCTTCATCTTCTGAATATC
>CAIXLU010000246.1 GCA_903920315.1 uncultured Oscillochloris sp. | reverse complement strand
GGTGGCAGGAGGCATGAGGCCGGAGGCAGGAGGCAGGAGGCAGGCGGCAGGTGGCAGGTGGCAGGCCCCCGACCCCCGACCCCCGACCCCCGACCCCCGACCCCCGCCTCCTGCCTCCTGCCTCCTGCCTATCCCCCCCCTCCCGCCATCAGCAGTCCCAGTTCCTCGCGAGTCAGCTCGCCGTTTCGCACCGTGGCCACGATCTGTCCGTGATACATCACCGCGATCCGGTCGGACAGGGCCAGTACCTCGTCCAGTTCGGCTGAGACCACCAGCACCGCCACGCCCTCGTCGCGCTTTTTGACAATCTGGCTGTGGATGAACTCGATGGATCCTACATCAATTCCACGGGTGGGCTGGGCGGCGATCAGCAGCGTGATCGGCTGATTAAACTCGCGGGCCACGATC
Source organism: uncultured Oscillochloris sp. (assembly GCA_903920315.1). Classification (GTDB taxonomy): domain Bacteria; phylum Chloroflexota; class Chloroflexia; order Chloroflexales; family Chloroflexaceae; genus Oscillochloris. The sequence continues at coordinate 3,529 of CAIXLU010000246.1, read as the reverse complement.
AGTTTCTGCTGGTTGCCGCCGCTGAGCGAACTCGCCAAGACGTGCGTACTCGGAGTTCGCACATCAAATTCCTGCACCAGCCGCTCACAGTGCGTCTCGATCTGAGCCTCGTCGCGGACGATCCCACGGGCGAAGGGCTGGCGATAATAGAATTCCAGCACGGCGTTATCGGTCAATTCGTAGCCCGTCACCAGCCCTTCGCGCTGGCGATCTTCCGGGATATGCGCTACTCCCAGTTCGTTAATCTGGCGTGGTGTTGAACCGGACACGTCATGGCCCGACACCCGCACCGTACCACTCTCTTTGATCCGCATCCCGGTGATCGCGGACACCAGTTCAGTCTGCCCGTTGCCTTGCACCCCGGCGATGCCCAAAATCTCACCGGCCCGTACCTCCAGATCCACCCCGTTCACCGCCAGCAGGCCACGGTCGTCGCGTACCTGTAGGCCGCGTACCTCCAGCACCGTCGCGCCGGGACGAGCCACATCCTTATCCACCTGGAGAATCACATCGCGGCCAACCATCATCGCCGCCAGATTCGCCTCCGACGACGTAGCGGGCAGAGCCTCGCCAACCACGCGCCCGCCGCGCAGCACCATGATCCTGTCCGCGATCTCCAGCACCTCGCGCAGCTTATGGGTGATGAAAATGATGGACGTACCCTGCGCCACCAGCGTTCGCATGATCCGCACCAGGTCATCAGCCTCCTGGGGCGTCAGCACCGCTGTCGGCTCATCAAGGATGAGAATATCGGCGTGACGATAGAGCGCCTTAATGATCTCCACCCGCTGCTGTGCGCCCACCGGCAAGTCGGCAATCAGCGCGTTCGGGTCAACCTCAAGGCCATACTGGCGCGAGATCTCGCCAATCAGTTTTGCGGCCCGCCGCCAGTCGAGGAACACCCCGCCACGAGTAATCTCGTTGCCCAGCATCACATTTTCGGCCACCGTCATCACCGGCACCAGTTGGAAGTGCTGATGAACCATCCCAATGCCGCGCTGGATCGACTCGTGGGGGCTGCTGGCCCGCATTGGCGTGCCGTTCACCAGAATCTCACCCTCGTCCTGCGCGTACAGCCCGTAGAGGATGTTCATCAAGGTACTCTTGCCGGCCCCGTTCTCGCCCAGCAGAGCCAATACCTCGCCCTTATACAATCGCAGCGAGACATTGTTGTTCGCGATGACGCCAGGGAATCGCTTGGTGATGCCGCGTGCCTCTAGCACAACCTGCCGATCCTGGGCATTGCCAACCATATGTACAAACCTCACTATCAGGCTTCACAGCGCGAGGGATTGTGCCCATTGTAACAAATCTCGTAGAGCGGCGCGAGTCGCCCGCAGGGTGAGGCTCCGCACGTGACACATTTCCGAAACCCTATACTGGTGTGGTAGAATGCGTGTTATCCAAGGATGAAGATAGGAGATGCGCTGTGCTGATCGGCCTCTCTGCACTTAGCTTCAGCTATCGCTGCGGCCTCATTGGCCGTGGTACCGGGCGGGTCACCGGACAGCCCCTCAGCATTGAAGATATTGTTGCTCTGACTATCCGTGCGGGTCTGCGGAGCATCGAGTTCCCCCTCGATATGCTCCCCGACCTCAGCCCCGAGCGACTCGCTGCCCTGCGCACCCATCTTGCGGCATGTGACCTCACTCCCATCGCCGACAGCGATGTGGCTAATGTTGCAACCCTGGAGCGCCACATCCCGGCTGCTGCCGCCCTCGGCATACGCACCCTCCGCGTCACCGTCAGCACTGTTGTTGAGGGCTGGCGCTCACGCTTCATTGCTGATTGGGATCGCTACATTGACGAGGTGATCGCCCGCCTACGTGAGGTGCGCCCGCTCGCCGAACACTACGGGGTCTGTATCGCGGTTGAGAACCATCAGGATGCCACTTCCGATGATCTCTTGCGCATTGTTGGTGCCGTCGGCGGCGAGCAGATCGGTATCACCTTCGACCCAACAAACGCCTTTATTGTCGCCGAGGATCCTCTCACCATTATTGGGCGCCTCAGCCCGCATATCCGCAACATCCATCTCTCTGACTATACCGTCTACCCCTCCGATCAGGGCTGGCGGCTGGTGCGCTGCTCTCTCGGCGAGGGCAACATGAACCTGCGCCGCCTCTTTGCCGCCATCGAGCAGTTTGCCCCCACCGCCCCCTGTCAGATCGAACTGGTTAGCCACACTGCCCGCCACCTGCGCCTCTTTGCCGACGACTGGTGGGTCGGCTACCCCCCGCGTGACATCCGTCAGATCTTGCCCGTCCTGCGCCAGTTCGCCCAGACCTCCCGCTCTGCCGGCGACGAGTGGCGCACACCCTGGGAGCGCGGTGCCGGCGAGGCTCAGAACGGCTTCTACGAAGATCAGCAGTTCGCCTCTAGCGTCAGCTACCTCCGTGCTATCGGTATCCTGCCGCGTGTGTAGGTCACACGATAGCCACATGCCCTTCCCGCTGGTGTAAGGAGCTTTGACATGGCCGAGCGCAGGAATCCCTGGTACATCCTCATGACCCTCGCCCTGCTGCTAACCCCCTTCGCGATGCCGATCAGTTCGGTGCAGGCGGCGGGTGTCTATACCGTTGATAAACTCACGGACGACCCCTCTGTTGCGGGCCAGAGCTACTGCAATCCGAGTGTTGCGTCTGACTGTTCGCTGCGTCAGGCGGTCAAGCTTGCCGAGACGGATGGCGTTGCGAGTTCGATTAGCTTTAGGGTTGGTATGACCGGGGTGATCACCCTGGACACGGTGACGAATGGGGCGCTGGTGCTGGCGGCGGGGAATACGACGATCCAGGGGACGACCACCCCGTTTGGGAGTTCCGCCCCGCTCATTGAAATCGCCGGTATTGCCAACGGCAACCCCAGTTCTGATCCGGCATTCACGATTACGTCGTCTGGGAATACGATTAAGGGTCTGAGTATTACGGGCTTTAATGGTCTGCTTCAGCCCCAGGGTGCCGGGATCTTTATCTCGGGGGCGGCGACGAGCGGGAATATCATCAGTGGCAATTATATTGGCGTAAAACCTGATGGCATTACCCTCGGGGCGAATGTTTATGGCATCCGCATATCCTCTGGCTCGGCGGGGAATACGATCAGCGGCAATATTATTGTCGGTAGCCAGATCAGCGGTGTGTTTATTGAGAACGCGAACGGGAACACCCTTACCGGCAATCTGATTGGTCTCGGCCTGGGTAGTGTCGTTCTTCCCAACAACGAAGCGGGCATTGAGATCATATCGAGCGATGTCGGCAAGAGCACCAACAATACGATTGGTGGATTGCTCTCGGATGCAAACTTTATCTCAAGTAATGGCCCCATTGGGAGCACGATCAAAGCGGGCATTCTGCTGCGTGGCACGGGTACTATCAGCAATACGATCCGCTCAAACATGATCGGTACTGATATTGGTGGTGTTGCCGACCTCGGCAATCGCGGCGACGGAATACGAATTGCCTCTGGTGCCAGTAATAACACCATTGTCGGCACAACCGACAATCCGGTTGTTATCAGCGGAAACAGCGGCTAT
>CAIXLU010000245.1 GCA_903920315.1 uncultured Oscillochloris sp. | reverse complement strand
GTGGCGATTTCGTCGCCACAATGAACACCAATTGGCACATTTTCCACCGGCGGAGACGCCCCAGTCGCTCTTCTCAGGTTTGACCCATTGCTCCGTTTATCGCATTGTAATGCGGTAAAAAAAGATGTGGGTAAAGATATGACGAGCAATGGGGGGCGACAGGCCACCGCCGTGCTGAAGATTATTGCGAGCATAGAAGATACTCATGGCGAGAGGGCAGACCCGATTTACGGTAATGGATCTGGCGCAGGTAGCGCAAGTAAGCGAAGTAACCGTGCGAACGCACTGGCGAGCAGTCGCCGAAACCCTCGATCTCAACGACGAGGATGATGCGGCCTCGTCCAAACGACGCCGAAGCTACCGACGGCGCGTACTTGTATCCACAGCCATCGAGCGGGATACAGCGGGTGAAAGTACGGATCAGGCGGATAATAAAGACTCTATTACGTGCCTGATCCATACTGATGAGCCTGCCCAGTCAATCGCTGCTGATATGAACGAAAAGACGCAGATGATGGAATCCGTGCCTGTGAACGAGAAGAAACCGGCGCAGGCGGTTTCTGTGCTGCCCCCGCACTCGTCTGATCCGCTGGCTATGGCCCCTGCTTCTTGTCGTCCACCGGCGCGCTTTGTACACCTGCGGGCCTATCGCACAGCAGCGGGCTCTTCTGAGCCTAGCTCCGATCAACAGGGAAGCGGATAGCTGCGGTGAGACTCCGCAACCAAGTGAAGTGGTGCAACTTTTGGACTCAACCCGCTTTGTGGCATCTTTCGTTGATTTTGCTATGCATAAATAACTAGCTGTTTACAATTGACGGCTTATCAACCGGCGCGTATAATCGCCGCATATCTGTTCGTTACGCTGAATGAGGATGAGTATGTCGCAGCCACACCTTCGTTTGCGTGTCAAAGAATTGGCACAAGCGCGAGGCTGGACGATCGATACCCTTGCGCACGAGGTCGGGCTTTCGACTTCACAGATGGGCCGTCTCTTTCAGAATCGCAGCCATCCATCGTATATCACTGCTTGGCAGATTGCTCGTATTCTCAATGTTGCCATCGAGGACTTGGCGATTGAGGATTGCGCGTCGGTGGAACAGATGGAGTCTTTGGGGTAGCGAGAAATCTCTAGGAGGGGGCACAGTGTGCCCCCTAGCGATTTCGGCGTCCCAATGCCGAAAACAGCACAATGAGCATGATCGCCCCAGTGAAAAGGGGGCACAGTGTGCCCCCTAACGATTTCGGCGTCCCAATGCCGAAAATGGGGATATGAGATAATTCGTGTCCTCGTGTGTTATTACGCGAACGTGCCGCCGGCCTTGAAAGGACTCGTCATGCGTGTCTATGCCATCTCCCTGGAAAAGGGGGGTACCGGCAAGAGCTCGGTTGCGGTGAATCTGGCGGTCGCCTTTCAGCAGCGTGGGCAGCGCGTGTTGCTCATCGATCTTGATGCCCAGGGGCATGCGAGCCGATGGCTGGGAGTCGATTCGAAGCACTCTCGTCCTGAGGATAGCATCCTCGGTGTTATCCGTGGGCGGTTGCTGGGCGAGGGAGCCATTGTCACCGAGGAGGGCGTCGCCGTGATCCCGGCCAATCCTGAGATGGCTGGCCTGCCGGTCGCGTTGGCGAGCGCGCCCAACAACGGACTCTTTAGTCTGCGCACGGCGGTGACCCAGATGGTCGCACGAGCAATGCCGTTCGATGTCATCGTCTGTGACCTGCCGCCAGCCCGGAGCCCGATCCTCGCGACGGCACTGGCGGCCGCTACTCGCTGCGTTGCCCCGGTGCAGCCTGAGGATCTGGTACTCCAGGCGCTCGTTGATCTCAGTGAGTCGGTACGCTACGCTCAGCAGGTGAACTCGTCACTCCCCGATGTGAGCGTACTCCGCAATCGTTACGCGCCGCGTAGTGCCGTGGATATGGTTTATGATGAGGAGCTGCGTACGAAGTATGAGGGCCAGTTGCTTCAAACGATCATTCCTATGCGTGCCGCTGTCCGCGAGTCGGCGGGTTTTCAGCAGAGCGTGTTTCGCTACCCCAGTGGCGACGCCAGCGAGGTGCGCGCTCTTTTTCGTCGGCTTGCCGATGAACTGCTGACCCTCGATGGAGATCGCCCATGAACAATGCTGATCGGCGCGCCGCCGCCCTCAAGGCACGCCGGGCACAGCAGGCTGAGTCGCCGCCCGTGCTCGGCGCCACCGGCACCGAGGCTGCTCGTGCCCACTTCGTCGGCACCTCGGTCGTCGAGACCCTTACTCAGGGGCGCACTGTGCATACCCTCCCCATCGATCATGTGGCTCCTGAGCTGCGACCCCAGTTTCGTCAGCCGCGCCTTCTCCCGCTACGGGAGGAGTTGTGCAGTGACGGTCAATGGAACGAGGAAGAGCGCCCGCTTATCAACGAGTTGCTCGCTCTTGGGGAGTCTATGCGCGAGCGGCAAATTCAGCCGATCATTGTCCACGCAGGGAGCAGTGATCACTATCCCGATGCCCGTTACCTCATCGTCGTCGGTCATCGGCGCTGGATCGCGGCCTCGCTAGTCGGTATCCCTACGATTGACGCGATCGTGGTTGACCCACCGAGTCCTGAGGATCTGGTCGCTATTCAGTTTCGCGAGAACGAGGATCGGGCTGAGTTCTGCGACATGGAGCGTGCATGGGCATTGGAGCGTATGCGCCAGATTCTACCTGACACGTCCTGGGAGACCATCGAGGCGCGCTTCCGCCTGAGTGAGAGTCGGCGCAAGCAACTTATGCGCCTCACCGCCTTCACGCCGGAACAGCAGCGCTTTGTTGCTCGCCTGCGGGCATCGGAGTTCCAGCTTCGCCCGCTCCATACGGCGATCCGCGAAGGCGGACTCGACGCCGTACAGGCTGATCGTGTGTTTGCACAACTCGCCGCACGCGTCACCTCGAAAAACTCGATCGTCGCGGGATCCGAGAGTGTCGCTTCACCCGCAACGCTTGCTCTCGACCAGGCAACGGTATCGCGCCTTATCGCTCAGTCACAGAAAGCCGATGCCACAGCATCTACCTCGCGCCCGCGTTGGTTAGCACCACTCCAGCAGAGCATGCAGCAGACGAGGTTCAGCCTAGAGCGTGCAGCCCCTAAAGTCGGCGATCTCGATGAAGCGATCCTCGGTACGTTGGAGCAGGAGGTTGGGGCGCTGCGCTCGGCCCTAGAGACAATGGTGAACACACTCGCGGCCCGTGAGCGCACCCAGGGGGGCACCGCGTAGCAGCTAAAATTTCCCTCACATCTGCCCAGCGTGCGGAGATTATGGTCTCGTGCTGACCCTCCGCCCGCATCGGACTGGTCTCGATGACCATGATGGTGATCTTCGATGAAGCACATAAGCTGTCCGCCTCCTTCTTTGGCGGCGAGGTGCGCTTCACGCGGCGCTACCGGCTCGCCCAGATGCTCGGTGAGACAACCCGCCACCTCCTGCTGCTCACCGCCACACCTCACAACGGCAAGGAGGAGGATTTTCAGCTCTTCCTGGCCTTGCTCGACGCTGACCGTTTTGCCGGGCGCTTCCGCGACGGGGTGCATCGCGCCGACGCGGGCGACCTCATGCGTCGCCTGACCAAAGAACAGTTGCTCACCTTTGATGGCACGCCACTCTTTCCTGAGCGCATCGCCACGACCGTGCGCTATGTGCTTTCGGTTGAGGAGCATACGCTGTGTCAAATACCCACGGCTAAAGCCCGTGGGCTTGCGCCTCAACCCGCACGCGGATGCGTGCGGGTGGACACCATAGGCTGGTTGACGGCAGCCCGCTCGATATTGATGGCCGCGTTGTAGTCGGCAGGAGCCGCATGTCCACACACGACACAGCAGAATTCCGCTTGGGTGCGCCGATTCGCCCGTTCCGTATGCCCACACCCGCTACAGCGTTGGCTGGTGTAGCGCGGGTCAACGACGACCACGCGCACGCCTGCCCGTTGCGCTTTGTAGGTGATAAAGGCGCGGAGTTGGGCGAAGGCCCAATTGCTGTGTCGTGCGCGCTGTGCGGGGCCACGAACCCTTACCCGCACGCGGATACCCTTCAAATCCTCCAGGGCGATCCCGCGTGCGGTGCGTTGGGCATACTCCACCAGGCGCTTGCTTATCCGGTGATTCGTATCCTTCTGGAAGCGGCGTTGCCGACCGGCCAGCCGCTTCAAACGCCGCTTGGCCGACTTCGTGCGAACACGCTGGAGTGCTGCCCGTCGCCCCATGTACCACTGACGGGTGCGCTCGACATCTGCACCCGTATGCGTCTCGCCTTCCGAGTCGGTCGCGAGATTCACGATGCCCAGGTCAACCCCCAACCAGCCCGTCGGCTCATCCGGTGCGGGGTCGGCCTTCGTTTGGGTGATGCCCAGATACCAGATGTTCGCCCGCCGAAACAATTCCGCTCCACCGATGCTCCAACTCATGTCATAGAGGTGCGCCCGCTGAAAGTCGCCCAACACCAGTTGCCCGATCACCCGCCCGCTGAGCGTGTTGAGCGAGACCCGGTCACGGCTTTTGAGCGTGTAGGAGTTGGCGTCATAGCGCACCGAGCTGTCATCACGGAACGTGGGGCATGTTTTTGCCATCATCGTGTCGGTGTCCCGATCCCGATGCTCCGGTGCCGCACGAACCGCTCGGACGGCCTCGGCAGCTTTATCCCTGGCACAACAGGCCAGTTGTGCCCCAAGCCCAAAGTTCAGGCGGGTTGGGCCGTAGACGCGGTGATGGAGGGTGTTCTTGTTGGTGATTCCTTCGTCCCACGCCACCTGCGCACAATACGACGCCGCCTGGTTAAAGGCAACTTGGGTCGCCCGCAACGTGGCGTCATCTGCTACATCTACAGACAACTTACAGCATACGGTTCGAGTGGAGACGGTTTCACTCATAGGGCAAGTATACCACAATCTGCACGCCCGTGTACGTGTCAAACACTCCTCGAATGTCAGCGGATCTCATGCGCGATACCGTGGTTGCCCCACACCGCTGCAAGCGGCGTGGTGGCGAACACTTACCAGGAAGAGAGGCTGCACAAGCCTCATTCCTCCCACCCGTAAACGGGCGGGTTTCCTGAGGCTAATTCTATGAGCAGGTGACGAGCTACGTGCGTCAGGAGTTTAATCGTGCCGATGCCCTCGACGGTGGGCGCAAGGGCACCATTGGCTTCGCCCTGACCAGCCTGCAACGCCGCTTGGCCTCCTCGCCTGAGGCGATCGTCCAGTCACTCCGTCGCCGTCGCGTACGACTGGACGATCGCCTGACGGAGGCGAGGAGTGGCGGGCGAGATGCTCACGCGCTCGACACCCTTGATCTGCTCGTAGGGCTACCCGGTTTCATTGATGACGACCTGGATAATCTGGAAGACGCCCCTGGCGACGAGCAGGAGGCCGTTGAGGCGCAGTTGGTCGGCCAGGCCAGCGCGGCACGCACGGTCGCTGAACTCCAGGCGGAGATTGCCATCCTTCAGCAGTTGGAGGATCTCGCGGCGCAGGTGCGCCGCAGCGGGCGTGATAAGAAGTGGGAGGAACTGGCTTCGATTTTAGATTTTGGATTGGGGATTGGGGATTGGGGATTGCAATCTAAAATCCCCAATCCCCAATCCAAAATCCCCAATCCCCAATCCCCAATCCAAAAGTTGGTCATCTTTACCGAGTACCGCGATACCCTGAATTATCTTGTCGCACGTATCACCACGTTGCTTGGCCGTGCCGAGGCGGTCACGGTGATTCACGGCGGCCTCGATCGCCGCGAGCGGGCGCGCGCGGAAGAAGCGTTTAAGCTCGATCCGACCGTCCATGTGCTGGTCGCCACCGACGCAGCCGGCGAGGGCATCAACCTTCAGCGTGCCCACCTGATGGTCAACTACGATTTGCCCTGGAATCCCAACCGCCTGGAGCAGCGCTTCGGGCGCATCCATCGTATCGGGCAGACCGAGGTCTGCCATCTGTGGAACTTGGTGGCCCACGAGACCCGCGAGGGCGAGGTGTATACCCGCCTGCTCCAGAAGTTGGAGGTGGAGCGCGACTCTCTGGGCGGTCAGGTCTTCGATGTGCTGGGCCGTTTGAGTTTCGCGAACCGACCCCTGCGCGACCTGCTGGTCGAGGCGATCCGTTATGGGGATCAGCCCGAGGTACGCGCCCGGCTCTCCGAGGTCGTTGATACGGCGCTCGACCGTGATCATCTGCGCGCACTGCTGGATGAGCGGGCGTTGGCCCACGACTCCCTGGATGTCACCCAGGTGCGGGCTATTCGCGAAGATCTTGAGCGTGCGGCGACCCGGCGACTCCAGCCACACTTCATCGGCTCTTTCTTTCTGGCGGCATTCGCACAGTTGGGCGGTGCCGCTCATGCCCGCGAGCGCGGACGTTATGAATTGACCCGCGTACCCAGCGATCTCCGCCAGCGCACGCGGCCCGGTGCCCGCAGCACCATCCTGCCACGCTACGAACGGGTGAGCTTCCAGAAGGAGTTGCGCACGGTGCCGGGCGCACCAGAGGCGGCCTTTCTGGCCCCTGGTCACCCGTTGCTCGATGCGACGATTGCGGCGATCCTAGAGCGTGATGGCGACCTCTTCACGCGTGGGGCGCTGCTCATTGACCCGGCTGACCCCGGTGAGCAGCCACGAGTACTCTGTGCGCTGGAACACCGCATTCAGGACGGTCGTCCGGCCCGCGACGGTGGGCGACGGGTGATCTCACGACGGCTCCAGTTTGTGGAAATCGCCGCCGACGGTGCGATCCTGCCCGCTGGCACGGCACCCTATCTGGACTACCGTGCGGCCACGCCCGCAGAACACGATCTGCTCATCCCACTACGATCAGAACCCTGGCTCCAGGGCGACCTGGCCGAGCGCGCACGGGCCTACGCGATTGCGCAGATGGTGCCGGAACACATGGCCGAGGTCCGTGGCCGACGGGAAGTGCAGATCGCGAAGACGGTGACGGCGGTGCAGGAGCGGCTGACCAAAGAGATCATTTACTGGAATAGCCAGGCGGTGGCGTACCGTGCGCAGGAGCAGGCCGGCAAGACGCCGCGTATGAACGCGGCGACGGCTGAACGCCGTGCTGACGAGATGCAGGAGCGGCTGCGTCGTCGGAGCGATGATCTGGCCCAGGAGCGTCGGCTGACGGCCCATCCGCCGACGGTGATGGGTGCGGCGCTGGTGGTGCCAGTGGGACTGCTGGCCCGACTGTGTGGTCAGACCACCGCCGCAGCGGATGGCAGCACCCCTGAGGCGCGTCGGCGCATTGAACTGGCGGCGATGGCAGCGGTACTCCAGGCTGAACGCAGTTTGGGCTTCGATCCGCACGATGTGAGCGTGGCCAAGGTCGGCTACGATATCGAGACACGCATCCCCGGCACTGGCCGTCTGCGCTTCATTGAGGTGAAGGGCAGGGCCGAGGGTGCCGAGACCGTCACGGTGACGCGCAACGAGATTCTGACTGTCCTGAATAAGCCCGAGGACTTCATCCTGGCCTTGGTGGTTGTGCCGCCAGATCGGGCACCTACGGCGAGTGCCGTGCGCTACGTGCGCCGACCCTTCACTCGCGAGCCGGACTTTGATGTGGAGAGCGTCAACTACCGTTGGGACGAGCTATGGAGTCGAGGGGAGGAGCCACGATGAGTAGAAATCGGCATGGTATGGCGTATCCTCTCACCATCAGATTGGCAATCAACACTATCTGGCGAAAGGAATACAGCGTTGGGTAATCTGCTCCTACCATCGCTAGAAGTTGCAAACTTCCGCGCTTTCCGCCATCTGCGTATCGAGCGATTAGCCCGGGTCAACCTGATCGTGGGCAAGAATAATGTGGGCAAGAGCAGCCTGCTAGAGGCGCTTTGGCTCTATGCGCATCGGGGATCGTGGTCATCGCTCTGGGATCTGATTGAACGACGTGATGAAGGGCATCGGCCAGGCAGACAGGTCGTGATACCCGAGGGTATTGAAGCACAGGCACATGCCTATGCCCAACTCTTCTATGGGCGCCCTGATCTCGCGCTGGTATCGGAAGGGCTGGCCATTGGTTCTGCCCAGGATGGAGGGGATCGCCTGACGATAAGTGTTGGCTGGAAGAAGAATCAACCGTCCATACCAGGCCTACCTCCGAACCATTTGTCGCAGATGATCGGCCTTGTGGTTCATCGCAGCGGTCTTTCCGATATCACCCATGATTTCGCCTTAACCACCATAGGCTTTCGTGACGTGGTGCCGCCTATTCCCTGTCAGTTTGCGCATGCGAACGGGCTTGGACAGGCTACTTTAGGGCAGTTGTGGAATGAAATTACGCTGACGGAGCGTGAGGAGGATGTGATTCGTGCGCTTCAGATCATTGCGCCGGATGTCTTGCGCGTCAATGTCCGCGTCGATTCGCGTTCTGGCCAAGCCGAGCAGGAGCGTACAGTGATTGTGCGTCTGCGTAGCTCCGATGAGCAGGTGCGCCTCCGCAGCCTGGGTGATGGTATGAACCGAATGTTTGGTATCGCCCTCACCCTGGTGAATGCAAAGGGCGGTCTACTGCTGGTAGACGAGATCGAGAACGGCCTGCATTACTCGGCACTGCCGGATATGTGGCGGCTCATCTTTGACGTCGCTGCCCGGTTAAATGTCCAAGTCTTTGCCACAACCCATAGCTGGGATTGCATTGAGGCGTTCCAGATCGCGGCTGCGGCCACCGTTGAGGAGGGCGAAGTCATCAGGCTCGGCTGGAAAGGTCACGATGTTGTGGCCACGCTGTTCGACGAGCAGGAGTTGGCCCTTATCGCCCGCGACCAGATCGAGGTGCGCTGATGATGGGCCGCATGATCATCCTGGTTGAGGGCGCAGACGATAGCGCCGTCGTGTTTCATCTGCTCACCCGCCATGGCCTGCCCCTCGCCGATCGCGGGCGTCTGTCCCCCGGTCAGATTGTGATCGAGGATGGGCGAGGGGTCGATCATATCCTGGAGAGTCTCCCTACCCGGTTGAAGGCGTTGAGCAATGAGCAGCCATCACCACGGATCGGCCTTGTACTCGATGCAGACCGCGATCTGCCACGTCGTTGGGACGCCATCCGCAATCGGCTGGTAGACTTCGGCTATGGCGCGGTGCCGAATCTGCCCGAGGCGCAGGGAACCGTGCTTCAACAGGACGACCTGCCCATTCTTGGTATCTGGTTGATGCCCGACAATCGGCTGTCCGGCGAACTCGAAGACTTTGTCCAACTGCTTGTTCCGGCAACGGATACGCTCTGGCCCCGCGCCGAACAGGTCGTGCAGGATATTCCCTTGGCGGAGCGACTTTTCCCGGCGCATGATCGGATGAAGGCGATGATGCACACCTGGCTGGCATGGCAGCATGAGCCGGGGCGTCCAATGGGCCAGGCGATCACGAAGCGATTCCTTGATCCCGATGCGCCATCAGCATAGCTCTTTATTGCCTGGATTCGTCGCCTCTTTGGATTTTAGGTTTTAGATTGTGGATTGTAGATTGTGGATTGTAGATTGTGGATTGTAGATTGTGGATTGTAGATTGTGGATTGTAGATTGTGGATTGTAGATTGTGGATTGTAGATTGTGGATTGTAGATTGTG
>CAIXLU010000244.1 GCA_903920315.1 uncultured Oscillochloris sp. | reverse complement strand
TGCTTGAACTCATCAGCATTACCGCCGAGCTTGACGACGGGCTGACTGATCTGCTGATTGACCGAGGCGTGCCCCTCACCTTTGATGAGCAGATCTACGAACAGCTCTACCGCGAGGCCGATAACTACGAAGATCGCTATCGCCAGCTTGAGTTGATCAGCAACAGTCTGGACAATGTTTTTCGGCTCTCGCGTTCACATCTGCTCGGCATCGCCCTCGAACGCTCCACCGTGATCGCCCGTCTCGCCGGGTTCGAGTCCGGCCACACCTTCCTTCTGAAAGGGTACCGTGCGCTCCGTAACGTCACCGAGATCGACCATTTCGCTACAACGATCTATAATCGGGAACTAGATCGGCTAAACCGGATCTTTGATGGAGGGTAGGGGATACGATGGCGATTAAATATACCCGCTGGCTGCGCTCCTATGTGGGCCACCAGTGTATCATGCAGGTGAGATCAAGTGGGTTCGTCCAGAACGAGCATGGGGAGATCCTGCTCTGCCGTCGCGCCGATGTGATGCTCTGGGATGTGCCCGGTGGCACCATTAGTCTCGATGAGACGCCAGTGCAGGGGCTTACCCGTGAGGTGCTTGAGGAAACGGGCCTTAAACTTCATGCCGAGCGTCTGATCGGGGTTTACGCTGGCCCTGATTTTCATTGGACATACCCAAACGGCGATCAGGCCCAAATCCTGGCGCTGCTCTTTGTCGCACGGATCGTTGGCGGTGAACTGCGCCGCACCGGCCACGAGAATGTGAACATCGGATTCTTCCCCCCCGATAAGCTGCCACCTCTGCTGGCCCGTACAAAGCGCATGCTTGCCGATGCTCTCGCCGGTAAGAGCGATGCGGTCTTCGACTGCTGAAATTCCATAGATGCTTCACCGTGCCAGCGTAGCTGGCACGGTGAAGCATCTATGGCCGCTGATGCCCGACTATCGGCTATCGGGTATTGGCTATCGGCTATTTTCACGTTAGTGCCGCCGCACGTACTCCATTGGCCCCGCCTGACGAACCAACCCCTTTAGTTCAAGCACGGCTAAGGTCGCAGAAACTTGGGCGGACGACATGCCGGCGGCGCGACCGATGGCGTCGGCGTGCTGCGGCTCGTAGCTCAGCAGATCGAGCAACGTCGCCTCGATCTGGTCGGTTGGCAATTCGGCGCGGGCCTCGCGCTGCACCCCCGCTGCTGTCAGGTTCAGTCCCTCCAGGATGTCGTTTGCGCTGGTTGCCAATCCCGCCCCGTCACGCAGGAGCCGGTGGGTACCCACACTCTGCCGCGAGAAGATGTGGCCGGGGACGGCGAAGATGTCTCGGCCCTGTTCTAGGGCAAAGTCCACCGTGATCAGGGCACCACTCTTTTCCCCCGCCTCAACCACCAATGTTCCCAGACTTAGCCCGCTGATCAGCCGATTGCGCGGCGGGAAGTTCGCCGCCACAGGCCGCGTCCCCAATGGGTAGTCGCTGATCAGCGCACCCTGAGCGATGATCCGCTCGGCAAGGCCCCGGTTGCGCTCGGGGTAGGGCAGATCTACCCCGCTGCCCAGCACGGCGATGGTGCGTCCGCCCGCCTCCAGAGCCGCCGTATGCGCTACGCTATCTATGCCGAGGGCCATCCCGCTCACCACGGTCACGCCGCTACTGGCCAGATCGTAGCTCAGGCGATGGGCCGCCTCGCGACCGTAGCTGGTGGGAGAGCGGGTACCTACCACGGCGACGGCCCAATCGTCGGCGGGGCTAAGATCACCACGAATGTAGATCAGGGGCGGAGCGCCGGGACTAGCCTTCAGCAGAGCGGGGTAGGTCGCATCTTCGAGTGTACACAGGGTCACGCCAGCCTGCTCGACCCGCTCAAGCTCGGCATCGAGGTTGATCTGTGGGCGGGCGGAGAGCAGGGCGGTGCTGCTGCGTGAGTCGAGTCCGGCCATCGCCAGATCGAGGGCGTCGGCGTGCCATGCGGCATCCACCGAGCCGCAGTGGGAGATCAGGCGGGCCAGACGCGCCGGGCCAACGCCGGGCACGAGGTTGAAGCCAAGGTAGTAGCGGGTGTGGTGTGGTGTCATAGTCATATACCGTATGGGCGGGCTACGGGTTACGCGCAATACTTTTCGGATAACGATATCTGCCGCCGCTCAACCCTCACCCCCCAGCCCCCTCTCCCAAAGCGGGAGAGGGGGAGCCGAACGCGCTCTAATGCAGAATCTCCCCTCTCCCCTGGTGGGAGAGGGGCAGGGGGTGAGGGGGCAAGGTTGGTGCGAGATCGGCTTATGTGAAAAGTATTGGGCCATGCATTTCCTTGACAGCGGTGTTACCGCGTGCTATTTTAGGTATGGCTCAATTTAATTTCTTCATAAGCTAAAGGTCATGTGCGTATGCAGACCACCCTTGATAAACCAGTACCGGGCAACTCTCCTCCCGGCTGGCGCAGTGAGCAAGGCAGCGTCTCGCTGCCTGAGTCTCACGCTTCTGTGGCTGTGCCGAGAGGCGGGAGCCGCTGGCGCAAAATGTTGGCCTATGTTGGGCCGGGGCTCATGGTGGCCGTTGGCTATATGGATCCGGGTAACTGGGCGACCGATCTGGCTGGCGGGGCGCAGTTTGGTTATATGCTGCTCTCGGTCGTCCTGCTCTCGAATTTTATGGCCATGCTGCTCCAGCACCTGTCCCTGAAACTGGGCATCGCCACCGGGCGCGATCTGGCTCAGGCATCGCGGGACGCCTACCCGCGACCTGTGGCGCTCACGCTGTGGGTGCTGGCCGAAATCGCGATTGCGGCCTGCGACATGGCTGAAGTGATTGGCTCGGCAATCGCGCTGAACCTGCTCTTCGGGTTGCCGCTGATCATGGGCGTACTGATCACCGCCGTGGATGTGGTAGTCGTCCTCTTCCTCCAGAACCGTGGTTTTCGCTACATTGAGGCGATGGTGGGCGGGCTGATTGCGGTGATCGCCATCTGCTTCGGCTATGAGGTGATCGTCTCAAATCCGCAGATCGCGCCGATGCTGGCGGGCTTGCTGCCGTCGCCGCAGATTGTTTTTGACCCGTCGGCGCTCTATATTGCCATTGGCATCCTGGGGGCTACGGTGATGCCGCACAACCTGTACCTGCACTCCAGTATCGTACAGACACGGGCCTACCCGCGCACTGATCGCGGTCGGGCCTCGGCGATCCGCTACGCAACGGTAGATTCGACGGTCTCGCTGATGCTGGCCTTCTTCATCAATGCGTCCATCCTGATCTTGTCGGCGGCGGCGTTCTACGGCACGCAGTACGCCTACGTGGCCGACATCAGCGACGCCTACCAACTGCTCACCCCGGTATTGGGCGCGGGAATGGCGAGTACCTTTTTCGCCGTGGCCCTGCTGGCCTCCGGCCAGAACTCAACCCTCACCGGCACCCTGGCGGGCCAGATCGTGATGGAGGGCTTCCTAAACCTGCGTTTCCCCGGCTGGCTACGCCGCCTCATTACCCGGTTGATCGCGATCATCCCGGCGGTAATCGTGACGGCCATTTATGGCGGGCGAGGCACCGGCGAACTATTGGTTCTCAGCCAAGTAATCCTCTCGCTCCAACTCAGCTTCGCCGTGGTGCCGCTGGTGATGTTCACCAGCGACAAGGCTAAGATGGGACGCTTCGTCAACCCGCTCTGGCTCAGTATCCTGGCCTGGACGGTGACGGCGGTGATTGTGGCGCTCAACGGCTATTTGCTCACGCAGACGGTGATTGGCTGGATGGTGTAACACCACGCTATTGGCGAACCGTCACGTTGGTGTATGCAATCTGCAATCTGCAATCTGCAATCTGCAATCGTAGCACCACGCTACTGGCGAACCGTCACGTTGGTATACGCATCGTACAGATTCCCGTCCATATCCTCAGCCTGCACGCCGAGGACGTAGCTGCCGGCGGGTGCGGGCAACTCCTCCATCGTGAACGGCTGGTCGCCGAAGGTGAGGGTGTCGCCCACCTCGGTGATATATTCTTCAGGGGCGTTAGTGTCGCTGTGCAGCAGGATACGCTGGTTCTCCACGGTGAAGGTATCACCGGGCTGCGGCGTGATCACTCGCGGGGCGCTGGCCTGGCCCTGACTGCTGAATCCCAGCACCTTGATCAGCACATTGTCCTTGAAGAAGAGCTGGGCCTGGCGCGTTCCCCCATCCACAAACGTGTAACTGCCATGCACCACGTAGGTGAAGCTGTCGTTGGCGGAACCGTAGTCCGACGGCTCGAAGAGCGCGAACTTTGTGGTCGTCCCGTCGCTGATGCCGAAACGCACCGGCGTCCAATCGTAGTCAATCGCCACAGGCCGATCCTCACCCCAATCCGGGTAAAAGACCTGGTTCTCCTGGCGTGTCTGTCCGGCGTCCACGTAATCAATATCGGCCACCAGAATACTGTCGTCATCGGGGTTATAGAACCCGGTGAAGAAGTAAATAAAGCCAATCTGATCACCGTTCACGCTGGTACTCACCTTCACCGTCCCCGTCTGCGCGATCTTCTTGGCGGAGAGTTTGAGATTCGCGACGCTGAGCGTACTCGCACCGGGGGAGAGGATCGCCAGCGTATTGCCCGTCGTCGCGGTCGCATCCAGCGCTACACCGTAGTAGTAGAAATTGAGGTAGTTCTCCCAGGCGGCCTGGTCAGCAAAACGGTTCGCCACCTGCGCATACACCTTCCGTCCCGCATCGGCGGACTTGTAGAGCTTCGAGGGAGGAAAGTAGATTGACATACCGGTAGCCCCGGATCGCTCATTACCGTGCTTTTCGGCGATCACCGTTTGCTTGAGGGCGGCGAGTAAAGCGTCGGCGACCTTATCAATGCCTTTGGTATTGCTCTTCTTGCGAACAAGCGCGACGAAGCTACCGATGTCAATGTAGGGCGACGGGCCATCATCGAAGGTATTCTCGAAGTGCTGGGCGTAGGTGCGCGCCGAGGCGACCGTCTTCTTATTGAGCTTGCTCAGAGCCGTGCTAAAGTCGTCCAGGGCGGCGAGCAGTTCGGGCAGAGTGGCGGTATCGTAGGCGCTCAGCGTAATATCGCGGCTCATGTCGGCAGCCACTGCCCGCGCACTGCGCGTCTTGGTCGTATCAAACGTCTCCTTCACAAACTCCGCCCGCGCCGCATCGTCCACAATCCGCTGATCCTGGTCAATATAGCTCTGCACAATCGTCTTGCTCAGAGTAGCGCCATCCATCGCCGGGTTCTCGGTGAGTTTCCCCAGGAATCCGGCGTAGGCCCAGCCCAGGGCCGGCTCTACCTCCTCGGAAGCGACCACGTAGCGAGTGTGGGGAGCAACAGCGGTAAGAACCTCGATCTGGCCCATCAGACAGGCGTCAAAGCCGATCAGATCGAAGGACTCAATGCCGGTATTGGTGCGGATCGTCCCGAGGGCAGAGTCGATCTCGTTAAGTAGCAGCAGATCACCGTCGGAGGTAAGGCCAAGGCCATCGGGGCCGGGCTTCGTCTGCGATCCGTCGCTCCAGCCGCCAGGCCAGCCCATACCGTGGTCGGAGAGGATGAGGGCGTAGTGAGCAGCCGGGTAGGTAGTGATCGCCCACTCGGCAAAATCCACCAGGGTCTGCCCATCGGCCATATTCACTTCGCCAAGGTCGGCCACCACCTCCGAGTTCAGTTTCTTAAGATCGTCGTCCTTGGTGATCCGCAGGCGACGTGCGCCGGTCCAGTTACCATCGCCGCGAAACGCGCCCTTGTAGCGATCAACCTGAGCGACAATCGTGACCTTGTCCGTTGAGCCAACTCGCTCGGCCTCATTGACATCGGTGAACATATCCTGCTCAAGCACCTGATCGTCGGCGTCCTCGTAGAGCATGACCAACCAGGTATCATCGGCTGCTGCGGGTGCAGCGGTGGGTTTGGCGAGAGCGGTAGGCTTGGTAGGGCTCGTGGGCTTAATGAGGGCAGCGGGCTTGGTCGCAGCAGGCTGGGGCGGCGTTGTGTTAGCGGGACGAGAGCATGCGGCGAGGACAAGGGGAAGAACAAGCAGAGTGAGCAGCAAGCGAGGGTGCAGCATAGGGGAAAGTTCCGCACTATAAAATCACCCCAGCCCCCTCCCGCTCAGGGAGAGGGCTGGGGGCGAGAGATGCCTGGCAGCAGACAGTAACGCGAGAGTGATCCACGCCCGCGCCTACATATAGAAGGCGAAGACCCAAACCATGAGCAGGAAGGCGATACCCGACGTTATGGTGATCAGCAGCATAACCCGGCGGGCCTCATCGGTTATCTCGGGCATTGGCAACTCCTCAATTCAGATCTTGCATCCGCTCTCATGGGCCTATTGTACCGCCAATCGGGTCATCTGTCATGAACCGCAGGGGTTACATCAGGGCGTGAGCAAAGTCTTCAGGAACCCGGTCGCCCGGCGACTGAAGTCGCGGGCTACATCTACGAAGCC
>CAIXLU010000243.1 GCA_903920315.1 uncultured Oscillochloris sp. | reverse complement strand
GGGCGCGTCGCGACGCGCCCCTCCCCGACACCTGCCTATTTTTACCTCAGAAGATACCCCCTACCGTTCAATCGTGGCCATAATAGTTGAGTTATAGCGCGGCCCGGCCACCTTCTCCCCGGCGCGAGCGCTTCGTCGAGCGCCCGCATCTGTGCCTCGTCGAGCGTGACCAACGCCGCAGCCACGTTCTCCTCCAGGTACGTCACCCGCTTCGTGCCCGGGATCGGCACGATGTCCGGCCCCTTGTGGAGCAGCCAGGCCAATGCGATCTGCCCTGGTGTGACGCCGATCCCACGCGCCATGTCGCGCACCTCCTCCGCCGCCCGTACATTGGCGTCGAAGTTCGCGCCCTGGTAGCGCGGGGCGCCGCGTCGGAAATCGCCCTCAGGATACTCTTCTGCCCGCTTGACCGCGCCGGTCAGAAAACCGCGACCAAGTGGCGAGAATGGCACGAGGCCGATGCCGAGTTCGTGCAGGACGGGGATGATCTCTTATCGCACGCTCGTGTGGATGTCACAAGGCGGGCGCTGATATTTTGCGGGCTAGCGCACGGGAGGAGCAAGAGTACGATGTTGCCGATCAGTGATAGGATGCATAGAACAAGGTCGTGGTCATCCATATTCATGGAGAGGATTGATGCATCAATCCCCTTATAAACAGGACGGTAGCATTCATGATGGCTCAGGTGCAGGCTTGGATCCGCGCAGTCACGTTTCGTGACCCATTGGAGCAACAGCAGTCGTCGCTGGTTCAAACTCTCCTTTTGGCACTGATCGCGATGACAGTAATCGCAACACCATTGCCGTTTCTCACCGAATTGCCTTTGCCGCAGGCATTCGCAGTTGAGTCGTTGGTGCTGCTCGAACTACCGCTGTACATCATTGCGCTGGTAGTGCTACGGCGGGGCGACTTTTCGCATGCCGTTCTCTTATCAAGCGTGAGCATCGTCGTACTCTGTGTCGGACTACTGTTCGCAACAGGTACGCACAGCTCTGGGGCGACCATGTTCACCTTTGCCCTGCCGATCATCTTTGCGGGGTTGCTGGTTGGACATCGCGGGGCACTCTGGAGTGTGGGCCTGAGTCTCGCCGGCATCGGCGGTGTAATCGTGCTAGAGATTGCGGGAACCCCGTGGGTTGGGTTCGCAGCACCGCACGGTGAGAACATCGGTGGCGTACTGGGAGGATTTCTAGCTATTGCGGTTGTGCTGGGTGTGTTTGTCACCCACTTTGGCCATATGTTACGCACCGCACTGCGTGCCGCACTAGAGCGCGAGCACGAGATCATTGTGCAGCGAGACACGCTGGAGAATATGGTTGGTGAGCGTACCGCTGATCTGCGTAGTGTACTCGCCGAGGTTGAGGCACGTGCGGCAGAGCAGGCCACTCTCTTGAACGAGATCGCGCAGCAACGTGAGGCCATCCGCGAACTGAGTGTGCCGCTGCTACCCGTAGATGCACACACACTCGTGTTGCCGCTGATCGGAGTACTCGACCGTGCACGGATCCAGACTCTCCAGGAACGAGCGCTGCTTGCCGTCCAAGGTGGGATGATCCGCCGGCTGATCCTGGACATCAGCGGGGTGCTGCTGGTTGACAATGAGATTGCCGAAGGATTGCTCAACGTAATCCATGCGGCGCGATTCCTGGGTGTTGAAGTTTCCGTGGCAGGTATTCGCCCCGAGGTGGCCCAGACACTGGTCGGGCTAAGACTGGATTTTGACAACGTGCGAACATATCGTGATCTTGAAGGTGCGCTCCACCATAGGATCCGCCTTCCCGGAGTGTAACCTCCCTCCTATCCTCTACGTATTACCCTTGAGTGTCGCACCGACGCTCTGCATATTTGCGGAAGTGAGGATTACATTATGGCTGGGATCATTTCGCTTGTGGTCATCACCATTATCGTAGTTGTCATGCTGATCGTGTTCTTCTCCTGGGTTCGCATCATCCCGAACAACCGTATTGGCGTTGTTGAAAAGCGCTTCGGTGGGCGCGGTTCGTTGCGCTCGGGCCTGATCGCCCTTGGCGGCGAGGCTGGCTACCAGCCCCAGGTGTTGCGTGGTGGCATCCATCTGATCACACCATTCCAGTACACCATCCATATGCTGCCCTTGGTGACGATCCCTCAGGGCAAGATCGGCTATATCTTCGCCCGCGACGGTCGCGCCCTCAGTCCCACCCAGACCTTGGCCGAGACGATCCCCGACGTTGATTTCCAGGATGCGGCGGCATTCCTCAGGGCCGGAGGCCAGCGCGGCCCCCAGCGCCTCGTCCTACGCGAGGGTACCTACGCGATCAACCTTATGCAGTTCGTGGTCATCACTGAGGAGCGGGTCTTCTCTCTACCCCTTAGCCGCGAGGACGACGAGATCATTAAGCATATGGCCGTGATCATCAGCGAGCGTGCGGG
Organism: uncultured Oscillochloris sp.; assembly: GCA_903920315.1. Lineage (GTDB taxonomy): Bacteria > Chloroflexota > Chloroflexia > Chloroflexales > Chloroflexaceae > Oscillochloris. The sequence continues at coordinate 13,027 of CAIXLU010000243.1, read as the reverse complement.
ATTCTTCCCCATGGTGATCAAGGGTACCGATGACCTCGTAGGCATCGTCACCGTCCACGACGGCCCATCCCTCTCGCAGGGTGAGATTATCTGTCAGACCGTTGGCGATAATCCGGGAGAGCCGATAACGTACCATAACAACTTCCAGGACCCCGACGCCTTCCTGCGTGCGGGTGGTCAGCGCGGACGCCAGCTCCAGGTGCTTACCGAGGGTACCTACTACATCAACCGGCTCTTTGCCACCATTGAAACAATCCCCAAGACGACCATTGAGGTTGGCAGTGTGGGCGTCGTCGTCTCGTACACCGGGGACACCAGCGCTGATATTTCGGGTGAGGATTATACCCACGGCGAGATGGTGCGCCAGGGTAGCCGAGGTGTCTGGAGTGCCCCGATGCTGCCAGGTAAATACGCCTTCAACACCTACGCCGGCAAGATGATCATGGTGCCGACGACCAATATTATCTTGAAGTGGACTCGGGGTGAGATTGGTGCCCACCGACTCGACGAGAACCTCTCGGAGATTGCCCTGATCACCCGCGATGCCTTCGAGCCATCTCTGCCGCTCTCGGTGGTGATCCATATTGACTACCGCAAAGCGCCCTTGGTGGTGCAGCGCTTTGGCGACGTGAAGCGGCTGGTTGAGCAGACCCTCGACCCCATGGTGGCTGCCTACTTCAAGAATATCGGCCAGACCCGCACGATTATCCAGTTGCTCCAGGATCGCAGTACCATCCAATCGCTGGCGGGCGAGCAGATGCGTGAGAAGTTCGCGGTCTACAACCTCGAACTGGAAGAGGTGCTAATCGGTACGCCGACATCAAGTAAGGGTGACACCAAGATCGAAGACATCCTGACCCAACTGCGCGCACGGCAGATTGCCGAGGAGCAGATCGAGACCTACGGGCGTCAGGAGCGAGCGTCGGTGAAGGAGCGCGAGCTACGCGAGGCTGAATCGCGTGCACGCCAACAGACGTTGCTTACCGAGTCGGAGCTAAGCATCACCGTGCAGAGCAACCAAGGCAAGGCCGAGTACCAGCGGGCGCTCCAGCAGGCCGCCCAGATCCGCGCCTTAGCCGAGGCCGAGGCCGAGAAGATCGCTCGCCTGGGTATCGCCGAGGCCATGGCCATTGACGAGAAAGTGCGCGCCTACGGTGGCCCCCAGTTCCAGGTGACGCAGCAGGTAATGAGCCGCTTTGCCGAAGCGATCCAGCAGTCGGGCGTGGATGTGGTTCCGCGTATGGTGGTTGGCGGTGGCGGCAGCAACGGCGGCGGGAGCGGCAGCCTCATGGAAGGGCTTATGGCGATGCTGCTCTCCGAGCGCATGGAGGCGGTCTCGGCCAACAGCAGCATCGGAGCGAGTACGGGTGCCAGTAGCGAGGCCGACGCCCTGCGCGCCCAGATCCGTAAGGGGCTTATGAAAGAGGGGAGCTGAACACAATACCCGGCTATCGGCTATTGTCACATCAACCGCCGCCTCAGCGCCATAACAGCGAATGCGGCCAGCAGCAGTGTACCGGCCAGCAGCAGGGGCTGCGTCCCCGCGCTCGACTGGGGCAGACTGCTATTGGCAACCTTCACCATCGTCACCTGGAGGTTGTTGGATGGGGTCCCAGAGGCGCTCACCGTATGGGGTGCCATTGTCCGGTAGAGGGTCTGTCCGGCCACCCGAATATTCCCCTGGATGATATAGCGGCTATTTTGGCTGATCTGCTGCGGGCTGTAGGGTAGGCTGAATGAAAATGGCGACTGCGCCCCGCCCGTACTGAACACCCGCTCTGTGATTACCTTTGCCGGCACACCCGCCTGCGTGACATCGGCGAGCTGAATCGTGATCACGGCGCTGCTGGGGAGTGTCGCCGCATCGCTGAGGAAGACGACCCCATTGATACTTGTCGTTCCCTGAGCCAAGATTCCTGTGGGAAGGGCGAGGATCGCCAGCATGGCGAGAGCAATAAGAACGACGATACGATAGCGGAGCATCGGAATCTCCTTCCTTGCGTAGGTAAGACCAACCGACAGCCCGACATGAGGGCTATCCCTGCTTCCCCAGTTCTACTGACCGCCGATACGCGGCCCAGATCGCATCGGAGAGAACCGTACGGATACCGCCGCGCTCTAGTTCGCTCAGGGCGGCGCTGGTGGTTCCGCCGGGTGATGTGACGGCGTTGCGCAGTTGGGCCGGGTGCATACCGCTCTGCTGGGCGTAGTGCACCGATCCGAGCATCGTCTGGAGTACCAATTCCTGGGCGATGGGCCGCGAGAGTCCCATGTGGACGCCGGCATCAATCATGGCCTCCATCATCAGGAAGAAGTAGGCTGGACCCGATCCGTTCAGCGCGGTGGACATGTCGAGGTAGTTTTCGTTATCCACAAACAGCTCGTGGCCCAGGGCGCTGAGTATCGTGCGCGCCCAGCCGCGCTGTTGCTCGCCAACCGCCTCGCTAGTCGTCCAGACCGTCATCCCCTCGCCGATCATCGCGGGTGTGTTGGGCATGCTCCGCACCACCGCCGGGTGATCGAGAATGGTGGCGAATGTGCTGATCGTCACTCCCGCCACAATCGAGATCACCAAAACGTCGCTGCGTAGCAGACCGCGCAGGGGCTGGAGTACCTGCTTCAGATGCTGGGGCTTCACGGCGAAAATGACGATCTGGCCCCACTGGATCGCAGCGACATTATCCAAGCCCGTCTGTATCCCGTAGCGAGCCTGTAGTTTGCGCAGGTGATCTTCCTGCAGATCGGTCGCCAGCACCTGCTCAGCCGACACCAATTCCTGCCGCAGCAAACCGCCGATGATCGCCTCGCCCATCGCCCCCGCCCCGATCACAGAGATTTTCAGATCTTTAAGCATATATCCTAGAAGTGTGTAAATACGCCTCACTGTGGCGACAATAGCACGCGCCTGCCGGGCTGTCAACCAGAGGATCGAGGCCGTTACGTCCGGCTATCGGCTATCGGCTATCGGCTATCTTCACGTCCGCCCTAATGCAACAGCCGCCGGGAGCGTAGGTAGGGCACCACCTGCTGTTCCAGGGGCCAGTTGCTCATGATCGGGGCGTAGGTGGCACCCCGGCGGGTACAGGCTTTGGCCAATCCCTCGCGCCAGTGGGCCACGCTCTTGCGGTATGCCGCCAGGGTCTCGTCGTCCAGGATGATCTCCATGCGCTGGCCGGTCTCACTGTCCTCTAGTTCAAGCGGCCCCTCTGTGCTGGGCTGGAGATCGTCGGGGCTGAGCATGTGCAGCACCAGAACCTGCCAGCGGGGCGGGGCAAGGGTCGCCAGTGCCTCAGCCAGACCATCGGGGGCAAGCAGGTCAGAGCAGATCACCATCAGGCCACCCCGGGGATGGCTCACGGCGTGCTGCCGGATCACGGCGGTCAGGCTGGTTGCGGGCTGTGGCGTGAGGTTCTCAACAAAGCGCAGCATCTCGATCAGGCGCGCCTTGCCCTGGGTTGGCCCGAAGGCGGGCATGGCGGCTGAGCCAAAAGGCACAATTTGGAGGCGATCACTGTGGGCCAGGGCCAGGTAGCCAAGTGTACCGACAAGCTGCTGGGCGCGGCGCATGCGCTGCGAGTTGCTCGCCGCCATACTTCGCGAGGCGTCAAGCAGGAGATGAACATTCACATCCTGCTCGGCTTCACCGAGTCGTAGCAACACATGGTTCTGGCGAGCGTAGGCATTCCAGTCAACATAACGCAGATCGTCGCCACTGGTGTAGGGCCGGTGGTCGCTAAAAATGCTGGTCGGAATTTGGTGACGGCTCGGGTGTTCGCCGCTCGATGGATTGCCACGCAGGGTACGCTGCGCCTGGAGGCTCATACGCTCCACACGCCGCAAAAACGCCTCATCGAAGAGCGGCCCTTCGTTGCGCTCAGGACGACGACCCCCGCCCGTTGGCTGGCGGTTATTGGCTGGTGGTTGACGCCTATGGCGAAAAATAGTCTTGAACCACATCTCGCAGATCCGTTGGAATGCGCAGGGGATCGTCGGCTGCCAGCACCGGGTCGGTGCTGGGGTTTGACTCACCCTGCGAGAAGGCGCCGCTATTACCGGTACCACCGGCATTGCTGTTGGCCTGACCCTGAGTGGCGGCGGTGCCATCGCCCTTGGCATTAAGATCAAGCGGCACACCATCAATGCCGAGCCGATCAGCAGGTTGTTCGCGCTGCTCGCCGCCGGGCAGGCTTGAGTTACCGGCTCCGCCGCCTTGTCCCTGGCCGTTCGTCTGGCTCGAATCTTGGGTACTGCCGGGCTGTTGACCCGCCCCCGTCTGGGAGGCTTGGCCAGAACCCATCTTCTCGACCGCACCCGCCAGATCCTGAAGAGACTGGGCTGCCTGCGAATCATTGCCGGACTGGAGACCGGCGGCACTAGTGCGCAGTTGGTCGGCCAGATCGGGGCTGCTGGCCTGCACCTGACTGGCCGCCTGACGCAGGGCGGTACCCAGGTCGTTGCGAGCCGACTGCGAGATCCGCCCAGCCTGATCGGCGAGAGCGCGCAGGTTTTGGGCAGCTCCGGCGAGGTTGCCCTGATCAAGAGCCTCTGCTGCCTGACGGGTAATGCTCTGGTCGCGAAGAGCGTTGGCGAGGGCGCGCATCACCGCAGGGTCGCCGGCACCGGGAGCGGCGGCATTACGAGAGTCGGGGCTGGGTTGCTGACTGCTCGGTGTGCTCACTGGCTCAGTCGGGAAGGCATTCGCCAGGCTCTGGGGCGTGGCTAATCCGGGCAGAGGCTCGGGCGCAGCCAGCGGATTGGCTGTGCCGATCCCTAGCATAACCGCCAGACCGCCGAGGGTGATCAGCAGGGCCAGGATCATCGCCGCCTCGCTCCAGGGAAAGCCCCGGCGCTGCGCAACGCTGCGGCGGATCTGGCCAACCGCACGGCGCGACTCATCAAGTAGATAGACCTCAATCCCGGTCGGTGCGGAGTCAATCTCCAGGGCTGTGGCGATCTGCTCATTCAGACGAAAGCGCCGGTCGAGCCGCCGAGCCACCTCAACCGCCGACATACGCGGGCGCAGAATGAAGATCGCCCCACCCGCAATGCAGATCAGGCCGAGGGCGAGAACCCACTGCCAGGGCGGTGTCACATCGAGGAACAGACTGACGCCAAGCATCAGGCAGCAGAGCGAGAGACCCAGCCAAACCGAGCGCATGAGAATACGGACGCCGCGCCGTGCCCAGCGGTCGCTGGCGAGTCGTTCAAGCTGGATGTGCAGGGAGTTGCGCATAGTGCTGTTGGACAAGGTTTCAGGTGCGAGGTTTTAGGTTTCAGGTCGAGCGCATCAGGATGCCACATTCTGGCCTGAACTGTAAAGCGTCTGCGAATCTTGTCTTGTGCATCAGATGTCCATGCGATTCGCGCACAACATCCAATGAAAATGGTCGCTGATGCCCAACTATCGGCTATCGGCTATTTTAGCCTAGTTAGTCCGCATGCGAATGCGGGGTTGCCACCGCACGCAGAGCCTGAACTAGTTCAATCGAGGCGGCCAGTTCATCCTTATGGATCGAAACGCTCTCGATATTAATCCCCAGCGGAATCCTCTCGGCGGCGGCGACTTCGGTCAGAATCGCGAGGTTTGCACAACAGATCTGGATAGACTTCGTGAAGGGGGCCGAGTCGCCCAGAATAGCCTGCTCAGTCGCTGGGGGCATGGCCACGCCCAGCCACTTCAGGAACGTCATCGTGGCGGGTCGCCCGCAGGGCGAGAAGGTCAGGATAATGCGCTGCGGCGTCACCCCATGCTGTCGGCAATCCTGGGCGTAATCGGTGAGCAACCGGGCGGTCGGCTCAGGATCGTACACTACCTGTGAGACAAAAAAGCGGCTGCCCTGGGTAGCCTTGGCGATCAGCCGCTGGCTCTCGCGGTAGGCTGGAGTATGGCGCTCGGCGATCATCACACCGCCCAGCATAACGTGTGGGGCGTGCGTGCGCGCAAGCTGCATGGCCCGGTCAGCGGAGAGCGCATCCGGCGGCGGGTTAGGCGTAGCAGAGCCCACAAGGGTGAGCATTCCAAGGCCGTAGCTCTGATGCGCCTGCTTCAGCCAGTCGAGCCACGCCGGCTCGCTCAGAGTGCCCACGCTCTTGTAGGTAATCGTCGCTAATCCCGTGTGTTCCTGAAGCAGGTGGGCGTAGATACGTGGCTCAATCGTTGGTTGATAGGGGAAGGGCCGAGGCTCACTGGTGCGCTCCTGCTCATCTTGCACATCGTAGACCACCAGTCCGTCGAGTCCACAATCGCGCACATGCTCAGCCAGACGCGCCGCTGCTCTGGAACACACCTCTGCCGATGCGCCCGCACGGGGCGGGGTTGAGCCATAGAGCGTCACCGACTGCTGCGGGTCACCGATCTTTTTCTGGAGTGTTGTGATCATGTTCTCTATCTCACTTCCACGTGTAAGATTAAGGCACTATGACGAGGTTTCAGGTGTTAGATTTGGAACACCGCACCCGCTATGCAGATGCGTGTTCAACAGAGCTATTGTAGCAGATGATGTGGGTAAGGCATGGGAACCAACCCTGGTTTACTGTCATACCTATTTTGATAAGGGAATGGGCTTCAGGTACGATGACTGTATCCAAGAGTATTAATATTATATTCACCAGTGTATCAATACCACGCGATGCTGCACCGCCGCTTCGCGTGTTGTGTGTGCGTCGTCGGGTTGCCGACGAAGGAGCATCTGTGAGGATTGCAGGAAACTACACCTTCGAGGCCACCCGTGAGGAAGTCTGGTCGGCGATTAGGAACCCTGAGGTGATGGCACGGGCCATTCCAGGCTGTCAGCACCTTGACCATGTCGGTGACGATGAGTATGAGACGACTGTGAAAATTGCCCTTCATGCGGTGCGTGGCGTCTACCACGGTCGTGTGAAGATTGACAACCTTGTCACTCCTGAGTCCTATGCGATTCATGTTGAGGGTAAGGGCAGCAACGGTTTTCTCAAGGGTACTGGCACCATCAAGCTGCGTGATGAGGGCAGCACAACAATCCTCGACTATGGCGGCGAGGCCCATATTGGCGGCGCGATTGCGAGTGTGGGGCAGCGCCTGATTGACGGTGCGGCGAAGACGTTGATCAATCAAAACCTGAAGGCTCTAGCAGACCTGATCGAATCCCGCCGCAGCGGCGAACTCGCCCCCGTTGAGATGGAGCCGGTCGCTGCTCCCGCGCCGGTTGAGGTGGTCGTCCCCGAGTTATCTCCCGCTCCCAGCTTCGAGCGCCGCGTGATCATTGTCCCCGCCCACGAGCAACTCAGCGAGGCTGATGTAGCTCGCGGTGCGGTGGAGAATTTTCTCAAGGAGCAGTCCTGGTTGCCCTGGGTGATCGTCGCCTTCCTGATCGGATATATTCTCGGACACCGAAAATAACTCGCTCGGCAACGGGGTAACGTCGCCGCTGGTCAGCGCGAAAAACACGATGGAGGAGGCTTCGCCTCCTCCATCGTGTTTTTTATGCAAAACCACTGCTTATGTTTCACATCAGCGCACGATGATCTTTTTGTTGTAGTTCGACGCGGCAACAACACCCCAGATCATACTGATAATCCAGGCCAAAAAGCTAAAGGTACCGTATGTTAACACGCCCAGGACAATTGTCACGAGGGTGAAGATGATCGCTCCGACCACATTCACGTAGAAGATACCAAGGGGGCCGAAGAAGAAAGTCAGCAGGAATGCGACAAGAACACTCTTCTGCTTCACAATGACTACGCCCATTGGGCTTCCCTGAGCCACCGCCTGAGCCGTTGTATTGACCACTACGTTGATTTGTTGCGGCTGGCCATAGGGCTGCGGCTGGCCGTAGGGCTGCGGCTGGCCATAGGGCTGCGGCTGGCCATAGGGCTGCGGCTGGCCATAGGGCTGCTGTGGCTGACCGTAGGGCTGCGGCTGACCATAGGGCTGCTGTGGCTGACCGTAGGGCTGCGGCTGACCGTAGGGTTGCTGTCCCTGCATTGGTTGTGGCGGGTAGGGCTGTTGGGGGGCAAGAGGTTGCGCCGCATACGGGTTTGGGGTCGAAGTCTGGACTGGGGGTTGCGGTGTGGTGAGTGATACTGTCTCATTGGTCTGAGCAATGACGTGGCCGCAATTGGAGCAGAAGCGAGCGTTTATGGGCAGAGGGGCATCACATGTTGGGCAGGTCTGTGTGCTCATAGATCTCTCCTCACAACGACAAAAGCCGATAATAACGACGTGGGTCGGTGGGTACGATCAGAGTATAGTATACGCTTATTACGAACACATGGGGAAGAATCATCACCGCCTGTTGGTATAGCAATCCTCTTGGATCCGTGAAGGGGAGTCAAGGCTTTAGTCGGCTGAAGCCTTGACTCTCCTTCACGGATCCAAGAGGATTGCTGTATCGGCTATCGGCTATCGGCTATCGGCTATCGGCTATCGGCTATCGGCTATCGGCTATTCTCACATCACCCCAGCGCCGGGTGGTTGCGCTGCTGGAAGATTGTATCCACCGAGATGCCGCTGTGGATGCGCTGGATCACCTCGGCGATCAGGTGGCTCACGCTAAGAACCGTCAGTTCGGGCCAGCGCTTCTCCGCTGGCAGGGGCAGGGTGTCGGTGGTGACCAACTCTTTAAGCGAACTGTTGCGCAAGCGCTCAACCGCGTTGCCTGCCAACACCGCATGAACACAGCTCGCGTAAATCTCGCGGGCACCCTCGCGCTCAAGGAGTCCGATGACCTCAAGCATTGATCCGCCGGTGGCGATCTCGTCATCCACCAGGATGCAGCGCTTGCCAGCCACATCGCCGATCAAATTCAAGATCTCGGGCGAGGTCAGGCTGCCGCCGTCGCTACGGCCAAAGTGCTGCACACGGCGCTTTTCGGCGATGGCCAGGGGCGCACCGAGCGCCTCGGCAAAATTGCGCGCCCGCTTGGCAAAGCCGACATCAGGCGAAACAACAATGGTGTCGTCCCACCCCTTGTCAGCAAAGTAGCGCACCAGCAGGTGCATCGCGGTCAGTTCGTCGGTGGGAATGTTGAAGAAGCCCTGGATCTGCCCAGCGTGCAGATCAATAGTGAGTACCTGATGGGCACCGGCGACCTGGATCATATCAGCGAGCAAGCGAGCGGTAATCGGCACACGCGGCTGATCGCGTTTATCGGTGCGCCCGTAGGCGTAGTACGGGATGACCGCCGTAATCCGCCCTGCTGAGGCCCGCTTACAGGCATCCATCATAATCAGCAGTTCCATAATTCGGTCGCTCAGGTTTGGTGCCGAGAGCGACTGCACCACAAAGACATCCTTCTCGCGCACGCTTTCATTCAGCTTAATAAAAATATTCTCATTACTAAACTTCACAATCGTCGCATCGCCAAGCGGCACATTGATACGGTGGCATATCGCGTGGGCAAGGGCGGTGTTCCCGTTCCCCGCAAAGATCCGCAGTTCATCGAACCGGCTCCCCATAGCACCCCTCCAGATTGTAGATTGCAGATTGTATGATCGCAGATTGTAGATACAAACACGATATGGCCGTAGGGGCAGCACGTCGTGCCCTACGGCAAAATACGTCACTGATGATGCGCTGACCAATCTACAATCTGCACTCTGCACTCTGCAATTGATCGAGCAGCGCAGCACGTTCAATACGCAACCCGGCGGGCAGGCCCGCCTCATGCGGACTATCACCATCATCAGCCACGAGCAGCGCAGTGATCATGGGACGCTGGATGAGCGCCGTGAGCAACTGTTCGATACTCAAGGCGGCGAGGCGTGGGGCGGCGGCAATCCCGCTGGCCTGAGCAAAGCTTAGGGCTGCGTCGGCACTAGCGAAGGCCAGTAGTACACGCGGGCGGCTAGGCGAGCTTGGTGTCTGACCTGTGCCCTCGCTACTGTTGCTGGCCCCACGAAAAATATAGAGCCGGGACGGCACGACGCCTCCAACGCTCAGGCGATTTCGCGCCCAGGCCAAGGCTGTCGCCGCCGCTGCGGCACCGTAGCCAGACTGACTGGCCACAGTGATGAAGATCTGTGCGTCATCCATATCTGTTGGGCCGTAGGGGCGATTCGCCAGTCACTCCTACACCCCCCCTATACGCGAACTGATCGTCACAGCAAGCTCGCGCAGTTCCTCGGATGTGATGCTGCCCGGTTTCCAGTGGCTCAGGGCGTGGTCACCCTCCCAGCGCGGGATAATATGCACATGGTAGTGCGGCACCGTCTGCCCAGAGGCGACACCGTTGTTCTGCACAATGTTCAACCCATCGGGGTGCAGGGCGTCCATGATCGCACGGGCCACCCGTTGCACCGAATTCCCCACCGCAGCCAGCAGGTCGGGCGGCAGATCAAGCAGAGTTGGCAGTTCCTGCTTGCAGATCACCAGGGTGTGTCCGCGAGAGGCCGGGTTTACATCAAGAAAGGCCAGTGTCTGCGCGTCCTCGTATATCTTGGTTGCCGGGATCTCTCCGTTCACAATGCGCGTGAAGATTGAAGCCATCGCTATTCCTCCATCCAGCAGTATGATCCATTATTGGGAACCTGCGGCACCCACAAGATCCCCGCGATCCGTATGTCGCCTGCCAAACCAGGCCAGGGCGATGGCACCAAGCAGGACGCCAAACCACAGGGTGCAAAAGCGAATGATGATCGTGGCGGTCGTAGCGGCGCTGGCGCTCTGGCCGACAAGGGCCACCAGCAAGCCGACGCTGCTCACCTCTGAGGCTCCCAGGCCACCAGGGAGGAATGAGACCAGACCAAACAGCGTGCTGGCCGCAAAAATGAAGGTTGCCTGGAGCAGTAGCAGGGGTGTACCGACCACACCCAGGCCGGTCAGAACATAGTAGAAGGCCACACACTCGCAGCCCCATGAGATCACGCTGATGACGGTGGAGATCAGCAGGATGCGCCAGTTGAGGAGCTGAGCGGTACTCGTGTAGATATTGCGCAGCGGCGGGGCAACCCGCTGTCCAAAGGGCATCCGCTCGATCATACCGATGATCGCCAGCGAAAGTGGCTGGCTCTGAGCGACCAAAATACCGGCAACGCTGGCGATCAGCAGCACAGCGAAGAGGATACGCGCCGGTGGGTAGAGAGTCAGGCCGAAGGCCATCAGCAGGAGCATCGCCAGGCCATCGGTGAGCCGCTCCGCCAAGACAATCGGTGCCGAGATGCTGGCTGCCGTGCCGTTGATCCGCTTCAGCAGGTAGGACTTAAACACCTCGCCCATCTTCCCCGGTGTCACGGCCATCACCATGCCGGCAGTGAAGATCAGGCCGCTGTCGAGGTGTCCGACGCCATCGCCCAGGTTAAGCCGACGCAGGTAGTAGTCCCACTTAAGCCCGCGCAAGATGTAATTGAGCAGAGTGAAACCGAGGATAGCGGGCAGCAGCGCCCAGGGGAAGGCTCCCAGATCGTGACCGACCTGGCGAACATCGCTGGCGAGACCGATCATCACCAGCACGGCGAGACCGAGCAAGAGCGAGGCAAAAATCTTGCCCTGAAGGGTTTTCAGTGACATGGGTGACGAGCGCCTGTCGTTGGTTTGATGCTGCCGCGATTATACCCGTCCCCTCAGGGTGCGTCAAAGCCGTTTGAAGATTCCCACGCATACGCCATAGCCAAACAGGTATGCTATAATCGCTCGGCCTCACTACCCTTCATGAATGGATACCCCGTTTTAGTCTAAGGAGCGACCTACACCATGCGGAAGACTCTTGTACGCTTGCTCACTCTCCTCGTGCTGATCGTGCCGTTGTTGGCCGCCTGTGGCGGCAAGCCAGTGGCATCACCCACCGCCGCTCCGGCGGCGACCGCTGCGGCGACCGCTGCGGCGACCGCTGCGGCGACCACTGCCGCAACTGCTGCGGCGACCGCTGCCGCAACGACGGCCCCCACGACTGAGGCAACCACTGCCGCGACGACGGCTCCCACTGCTGCCGGGACAAATTCCTCAAAGCCACGCATTGCGCTGGTGACGGATACGGGTAAGGTGAACGACGGCACGTTCAACCAGTTTGCCTACGAGGGTGCGAAGAAGGCCGCCGATGAGCTTGGCCTTGAGTTCACATTCATCGAGACCCAGGCATCGGCAGATTACGTGAAGAACATCCAGACCTTTGTGGATGAGAAGTACGACGTGATCATCACGGTAGGCTTCCTGATTGCGGATGCGACCCAGGCTGCAGCCGCCGCGCACCCGGAGATTAAGTTTATCGGGGTGGATCAGACCTACTCCGCCAAGGCTCCGGTGGCAACAGCCGTTCCGTCAGCGGCAACGGCGGTTCCCGTCACCGAGGACGAGGCCATGACCGACAATCTGGTCACCCTGCGGTTCCGCGAGGATCAGGCGGGTTTCCTGGCCGGGGCACTGGCCGGGATGGTGACAAAGAGCGGGACGATTGGGATCGTGGCGGGTATGGAGATCCCGCCGGTGAAGAAGTACCGGAATGGCTATGAGAATGGCGCGAAGTATGTCAATCCCGAAGTAAACGCGTTGGGCGTATACGTACCTTCGTTTATCGATTCTGCGCTCGGTGCCTCCACGGCAGAGCAGATGATCGGTGACGGGGCAGACGTGATCTTTGGTGCCGGTGGCCAGACCGGATCGGGCGGGATCACGGCGGCGGCAGCCAAGGGCGTGTACGTGATCGGCGTGGATCAGGATGAGTACGCCGGCCCAACATTCCAGGGCGGCAAGGCATCGGGCGCCGGCAAGGTACTCACCAGCGCGATCAAGCGGGTGGATGTGGCCGTCTACGACCAGATCAAGGCGATTGCGGCGGGCACATTCAAGGGCAAGCATGCGGTGATCTACGAGGCCAAGGATAATGGCGTGGGCCTAGCACCCTACCACAACACCGACGCGGCCATCCCGGCGGCGGTGAAGGCCCGGATCGTGGAGATCCAGAAGGCCCTGGCTGATGGGACGCTCACCACCGGCGTTGACCCGATCTCCGGTGACATTGATCAGAAGACCGTCCCCACAGCCAAACCCTTCAAGCCGTAATCGAGGCAACAGGGAAGAGGCAACAGGAAGGGGGTGGGCGCGGGAAAATCCCGC
>CAIXLU010000242.1 GCA_903920315.1 uncultured Oscillochloris sp. | reverse complement strand
CGTTAGAGAACGGAGAGGCAACGACAGTGAAGGTCACAATTGTGGGCAGGCCGGGCAAGCCTGTCGAGCGGCAGGGTTTCACGCTGGTGCGGATGATCCACACCCCGAAGTTGGACAGTTTGCCCAAAGGACTTCCCATCCCCGCAAAGGCACCGGCGACACCCTATGTTCTCTACATTGGGGGCAAGCAGTGGCGGAAGGTCGCAGAGGCCATCCGCAATCCCGAAGACGTACTCATTTGCGAGGGAATTCAGTTCTGGGATGAACAGTATCAGGTGTTGACGGTTTTCTGCACCACCTGCACGACAAAACTACTCCAGAAGGCGCAGCGCCCGCCGCCGCCGCCGCCGCCGCCGCCCGCTTCGTAGTCCCACACCGACATTCGGGGAGCGTCGCAGAGCGCTGTATGTGGCCCCTGTTCGAATCGAAGAAGATCGTGCGGGTAACTTTGATGGTCACCCGATGTGATGTCAGAATAACTCATCCTCACCTGCGTACTGGGGCGGCACCCACCGGCTGATGGTATTCCGTGAAGGTGCGACCATCGGTGTGTCGTCTTCCGTACGTAAATGAGGAGGAATCAGTCCCGCGTAGCGGCTCAATTGCTGAGATTTTTTCCACGCATTGCGTGTATGGTGAGTCAGATAGAGTCGCCCGCGCGCACGGCTGACGGCCACATAGAATATCCGGTGTTCTTCATCGAGCTTGGGTTGCTCATGATGTGACCGATAGACCGGGAAGGACGAATCAACGGCTCCGGCGATGAAGACCGTATCGAACTCCATGCCTTTCGCTTGGTGAACCGTGAGGATCTGGACGCGTCTCTCTGTCTCCTCGCAGCGGTCGATGTCATGTCCCAGGGCGGCATTGCTCAGGGCCGCGTCGAGGGCGCGTGCCGGTGCGATCTCGGGGTCATCGATCCGTTCAAGGGTCGCGAGCAGTTCATGGAGGTTGGCGAGGCGTCGTGACGCATCCGTCTGGGACGCCAGATGGGCGCCCAGGCCCGAGTCGCTCACAATCTGGCGAAGCAGTTGATGCGGGCGGATCCGATCCGCGAGGTCGCGCCAGATCGCGATCTGCTGCGCGAGCGGCTCAAACTGCGTGCGGTAGCGCTGCACCACCACGCGTCGTTGCCCCTGGGAGCGGCGAATCGGGTGGAGCAACTCCCGAAGAACTTCCTGGGTAGCCTTCACATCATCTACCGCAGAGTGGTTGGGCTGTGTCGTCGTGTGCAGAGCTTCGCATACGTCGCCCAGGCGGTACCGCTCAAGCGGGATCTGGCGCCGCGCGATGTCGAGCGTGTCGTAACGTTCGCGGTAGCCCACAACGTACCCGTAGCGCTGGGCATTGCTGGTCAGCATGCCAATATCGAAGGCGACATTGTGACCTACGAGGACGCACCCAGCGATGAAGGTGAGAAAGTCACCCATCACTGTCGCCGGATCCTCGCCGTTGATGCGGAGGAAGACGTCGTTGTAACCGTGAACCGCCGTCGATTCTCCCAGCGCCCGAGAGGGGTGGATGTAGCGCTGAAATCGCTCGGTAATCGTGCCGCGCCCATCCACGCGCACGGCCGACAGTTCAATAATCTCATCAACATCTGTATCGGTGCCCGTGGTCTCGACATCAAAGATCACGACCCGTCCCTCTGCGAGCCGGGCCAGCAACAATCCGTAGGGGTCGCGTTCCTGAAAGGTACTCAGGTTTGCTAAGTCAATCAGCCGCAGTCCCACGTTGTCGGGTATCGCCGAAATCTCGGTGAGGGTCGCCTCGCGGATGCCCCACAGGGGCATCTGAAGGATGCGGCGGAGGCTTGTCGTGTCGTAGGGGTTACGCAGGAGCCGCAGGTAGGCCAGTGCGTCTTTCACCTCTGTCCGTCGATAAAAGGGGAATTGTTCGAGTTGGGCGTGCGCTATCTCGCGCTCGGCCAGCGCGTCGGAGATTTCCCGTGCGATGTTGTGCGTCCGCGTCAGCACGGCGATAGAACCCCGATCTCCGTTCTGACGAAGATGCGTGATCTCATCGGCGATCCAGTATCCCTCGGTGCGTACGGATGGGGCGCAGTGGACGACGACGGGGACACCGAGGTCGTTTCCGGCACAGATGATCTGCCGATGAACCGCCCGTCGGTAGCCGCTGATAACGGCCTGGCAGACCGCGACATTGATCGCGGTGGCACGGTAGTTTTGCACCAGATGAATGTCGCGCACCGGATGAAATGCGGCGCGGAACGTCTGGAGCATCGCCGCAGGATCGGAGCCGCGCCACTCATAGAGTGTCTGGTCAACATCGCCAAAGAACGCGAGGTTGCCGTGCGATGCGGCGAGGTGCGCAATGATCGCGTACTCCTCTGGGTTTGTGTCCTGCACTTCGTCCACCTGGA
The DNA here is from genome assembly GCA_903920315.1 of uncultured Oscillochloris sp. Taxonomy (GTDB): domain Bacteria; phylum Chloroflexota; class Chloroflexia; order Chloroflexales; family Chloroflexaceae; genus Oscillochloris. The sequence continues at coordinate 3,553 of CAIXLU010000242.1, read as the reverse complement.
TCCAGTCGAAGTGTGCCTGCCAGCGGGCCAGAGGGGAGGGGTACTGACGAAAGAGGCGAGTCACCAGCAGGATGAGATCGCTGAAGTCAACGGCGTGACTGCGGGAAAGCTCCGCGTTGTAATCAGTAAACAGGTGGGCATGGTCGATGGAGTACGCACTACGGATCTGTTTTCCCCATTCGTGGTACACCGTGTCGAAGATCTGCGCGATGGCGAGACACCGCCCATGGAGGGTCAGTTCACGTTTCACCACACCAATAAAGTGGAGAAGCAGATCAACGAGGGATTGTTCTTCTTGGGGCGGCATATCCGTTATCTGGCGACCGATACAGTCCCGCAGGATGTGTCGGCAGTCCTCTTCGTCGTAAATGATGAAATCGGCAGGGAGCGCGAGCGCACGCGACTCCTGGCGGAGGATTGTCGCACAGAGGCCGTGGACGGTACTCACGGTGATCTCGCGGGCGTGCAGTGGGAGGGCATGGCGCACCCGCTCGCGAATCTCGTTCGCGGCCTTATGGGTGAACGAGAGGCAGAGGATGCGAGAGGCAGGGATGTCGGCATGGATGGCGTTGATCAGCCGTTGGGTGAGGACCCGTGTCTTGCCGGTGCCCACGGGTGCCTGTACCAGCAGCGCACCGAAGATGTGTTCGGCGGCCTGCTGCTGCTCGGCATTCAACACCGTTGTTCCGGTATTCATCGGACTCTCTATTCTTTCGGGCGAGGGTCGTATGGTTCACGTCGTCGGACGAGGGTGTCATCATGGGCGAACGTGTCTGAAAGCACACGCATGACGACCTTACCCGGCAACGGTGCGGCAAGGAACACCGGAGACGTCTCAATCAATGGGGACAGGAGGGTCTTCGATAGCGCGGCGAGCGGCGAGCATCCCGCGCAACACATCAGCACGCGGGATACGATAGCCTCTCCCCACTCGCACCGACCCGACGCGCCCCTCGTGATCCCCGCGCTGGATCGAGCGCGGGTGAACGCGCCGTAACGTAGCGACCTCGTCAACGGTCAACATCTCCGGGTACGGGGCCAGGATCGGGGCGAGTGTCGTGGCGTCCATCGGCGTCTCCCATGCGACAGAAGCGACAGGAGCGTCGCATGCCGCTTCTGTCGCCAAGTATACCGCCTTTTTGTACCGGTGTATAACGGCAGGAAACCACATCGCGTATGGTGGTAGCTGACCGGAACGACGGACCGCTGCCGCGCCCGATCAATCCATTGATGGCAATACCGCAAAACTCGCCCTGTCATCAGCACAACAACGCTCATGTCACCCTGAGCGAAGCGAAGGGTCTGATAGGAGGCCAGCATAGATGCTTCGCTTCGCTCAGCATGACATGACAGGGTGACTTTTGCGGTATTGCCATTGATGAATGATCATCGCCTATCCATGCTATGCTGGACGTATGCGCGTAAAATGATACGGAGCGACTGGTGTACCGCCGCACCATGCGGTACACATCCTCCGTGATTCGCCGCTGCCCCGGCTGCTCTCGGGTGAGCGGCGGGTGCGCCAGACGGAGCCGCCAGTGGAGGAACACGTGTGACCCTTAGCATCGAAGGCGTCGCACTCTATCAGAGGACGTGAGCATGGGCAACGTGTGGGATCCGGCGCGAACATGGGCCTTTATCGTCGGGTTGCTGGAGTGGAAGCGCAACGACATCTATGACTCCTTCCCCAAGGAGGAACGGCGGGACGCCCAGTTGGTCGATCTGCTGATTGAGCGCGGGGTGCCCACGGCGCAAGTGCACTACCTTCAGGACCGTCAGGCGACCACGACCGCTATCAATGCCCGCATGGCCGAGCATCTCGCCGCCGCGCCCCCTGGCTCAACGCTCATCCTCTACTTCTGTGGCCACGGTGGCATGGACAACGATGGCACGGTCTTCTTCGCCAGCTACGACGCCGACGATGGGGAGAACCCCGGCTGGCCAGCCGCCGCCATCCCCGACGCCATCGAGACCTATTTCTGCGGTTCTCATGCCATCCTGTTTGCCGACTGTTGCCACTCTGGCCGCCTGTCCGACGCGGTGGCCACCCGGAAACGGCGAGTAGCCTACGCCAGCCTGTGTTCGTCACTGTCGAGTGAGATCTCCACCGGCAACTGGACCTTTACCGAGGCCATCCTCTCTGCCCTACGCGGCGAGGCTTACACCGACGGCGATGGCAGCGCGACGATCACCCTCGCCGAGCTCGCCGCTCACATCCAGACCGAGATGGCCTTTGCGGAGGAGCAGGTCGCCACCTTCATCACAACTCATGGCTTCGATCCGGAGGTGGTCCTCGGCCCGGCCCGACCACGCCACGACCCGCAGATCGGTCGCCAGGTGGCGGTGAAATCCGAGGGTGCCTGGTATGCCGCCCAGGTAATCGATACACGCGAGGGCGAGCTAAAGCTGCGCTTCTACGGCTACACCCGCAGCGACGATACCTGGGTGAGTGCGGACGCAGTGCGTACCATCGGTAGGCCGCGCTACCCGATCGGCACGACCGTCGAGGTCACATGGAAGAATCGCTGGTACGTGGCCAGCGTACTCGATGAGCGCGCTGGCATCCACCAGGTCGCTTACGAGGGCCAGGGGCCGGAGTGGAACGAGTGGGTTACATCCAAGCGGATACGCCCGCTCATCTGACGAGGACGGGCGAAGCATCGCCCACGAGGATACGAGGTGCCCCGATGGATTCAGGCGAGCGATGCTGCGCTCCTATGGGGACGGGGGGAGAGCGGGAATGGGGAACTGCGTCCTGAGAATGGTTTGAAATGTCGAGGAGGCGCGATGAATAAGGGACGGGTGGAAGCCTTCAGCGACGGAGTCATTGCCATCATCATCACGATTATGGTGCTCGAATTGAAGGTGCCTCAGGCCGCCGATCTGGCGGCGTTGCTGCCGCTGGTACCTGTCTTCCTCAGCTACGCGCTGAGTTTCATTTACTGTGGCATCTACTGGAACAACCACCATCACCTGTTCCAGGCAGTCAAGCATGTTGATGGGCGGGTACTGTGGGCCAACCTGCACCTGCTCTTCTGGCTCTCGCTGATCCCCTTCGCCACCGCCTGGATGGGTGAGAACGCCTTTAGCGCCGGGCCGGTCGTGCTCTACGGCGTCGTCCTGCTGCTGGCGGCGATGGCCTACTTTATCCTCACCCGCGCTCTGATCGCGCTTCACGGCAAGGAATCGGTACTCGCCATCGCGATAGGCCGCGACCGCAAGGGGGTGCTGTCGCTGGTGATCTACCTTGTGGCGCTCTGTCTGGCCTTTGTGAATGCATGGATCGCGTGTGGACTCTACATGTTGGTGGCGATCATTTGGCTCATCCCCGACCAGCGGATCGAGCGCACCCTGTCCCGGTAGGCATATCTTTACCCACATCTTTTGCTCTGTGATGCGGGTGCGAGGTGGCGAGGGGTTTCAGAGTCAAAAACTCTCAAAATCTACCTGTTTTAGTGTTCATTGTGGCGATTTCGTCGCCACAATGAACACCAATTGGCACATTTTCCACCGGCGGAGACGCCCCAGTCGCTCTTCTCAGGTTTGACCCATT
>CAIXLU010000241.1 GCA_903920315.1 uncultured Oscillochloris sp. | reverse complement strand
TGACGCAACAGGTCTGCATTCTTGTCTTGAATGAGCTCATACGCTTCGAAGAACCGCCCCGCAACGCAGGGGATGATGACTCTGCTGCATATGTCTCGCCGTAGAGACGCTTCGCCTCTCTTCGAAGAACCGCCCCGCAACGCAGGGGATGATGACTTGTTGTACTCCGCGACGGCATCTTCCAACGATGTTCTATCTTCGAAGAACCGCCCCGCAACGCAGGGGATGATGACGGCACGATAAACGTAATACATCAACGCACGTATCTCATCACTTCAAAGAACCGCCCCGCAACGCAGGGGATGAAGACCCGGAGGCATAGCCGATAGCCGATAGGCTTCACAGGGCAAGATGATCAGATCAGATGGGCGGCTATCGGCTATCGGTCTATCGGCTATGTTCACAGAACCGCCCCGCAAGGCAGGGAAGGGCACGCTCAACATAAGATTCGCGAGTCCGGGGTGCGCTCAACATAATAAAGGTTATTCCGATTTGTTTTGTCACGTTGCGATTTAACGCTTTAGAGAGAGCTAAACGCGGTATGAGCGAAATTATGTACGGTTCCGACTTTACGGCTTTGTGATGCGGTCGTTCTGCAAATCGGAATAGCCTTTAATGTGATAGATCGCCAAAGAAAACGCACGTCGGTACGATGTCGGGATTGAGCGAGGTCACGACGGGGAGTGACTGGGGGACGACGAGAGCGATGAGGGGCGGCGAGTGCGGTGCGGGGGATGCACTTCGATGCAGCCTCGTGTGCGCGCAGGGAGTCACGTCCCGGTGCCGTGCGTGCCATCAGCGCAGGCCCGATCCAAAGGACGGGCGCGGTTGCCCCCGCTGTCCCTCGTGTCACCGCTGACATCAAGGAATGAGCGCGGGCGATCCCCGCTGTCCCTCGTGTCACCGCTGACATCAAGGAATGAGCGCGGCGATCTGGAGCGGGCGAGGTCGCTCCCCGCTGTCCCTCGTGTCACCGCTGACATCAAGGAATGAGCGCGGGCGCTCCCCGCTGTCCCTCGTGTCACCGCTGACATCAAGGAATGAGCGCGGCGATCTTTCGAGATCGCCGCGCTCTCTGTACGCTTTATGCTCTATTAGCATAAAGCGTACACACTATCACCGATCACGATCTACCCCCCCGATGCCGATGCGCGAGCGTGCATGGGTACGCGCTCTGGAAAAAGCCGCATCTACACCGATCCGCGAATCATGCATGCGACGGCGGCACGGCATCACGATCCGTTGGTCGTCTCGGTGGCGCTGGCGCGTATGCTACAATTTCCCCATCACATGCAACAGCCCACTCATGCCCGTGAAGCGAACGAGTGGGCCGTACCGTCGAATCTATAGGGGATACGCGACACCCCCATCCTAGCATATCGCCCCGTGTGCGACAAGGGATCGGAGAGGACGCAGTGCCCCCTGTGACCGACCGAGGACACCGATGAACCCGCACGATCCTTCACCATCCAGCTCGGTCAACCAGTCGCAGCAATCTGGCGGGGTCAACCTCGGCGCGTACAACCAGTTTCGGGATGTTGTCGTTGGCGATACGATCACCATCCAGACACTCCAGATTATCAGCTACACCGGCGATCTGCATCCGAACACCCCGGATATGCGTGCGGCCCTGCTCCACGCCTACCGCAGCGAGGTCGCGGCCCGCTACACCGTCTGGCGGCGGCGCTACGCGACCCTGCCAATGGTGGCGCAGCCGATGGTGGCACCCCATCCATCCCCCAGCGGCTACGAGCGCGAAGAACTGAGCTTCATGCCGCTGCGGCACGCCTTCTCGTCCGCGAATCACGCGCCGGAGCCTGCGCCGCCGGAGACGCATACCTTCACCGATCTGCGCGATGGGCTGGCCCGCTACGGCCACATGCTCCTGCTTGGCCCGCCCGGTGGCGGCAAGACCACCGCCCTCTGGCGGCTGGCCCTCGATCTCGCCGAAGCGGGCTTGGCTGGGGATGACACCGCCTCCCTGCCGGTCTTTGTGCGCCTCGGCGGTCTCCAGCCCGGTCAATCCTTGCCTGACCTGTTGCGTGCCGATCTCGCGTCCGCGTCGCTGGAGGATGCCCACGGGCTGCGCTTTCCGCTCACCGCCCACCGCGCCCTGGCGGGGTTGCTCGATGACCTGCTGACGGATGGGCGGCTGACCGTCCTGTGGGACGGGCTGAACGAGGTGCCGCGTAGTCAGTTCGCCGCGAGCGCCCGTGCGCTTGATACGTTTCGGCGTGAGCATCCCGGTCGGCTCGGTGGTTCACCGACCCAGAGTGTGACCACCTGCCGCGCCGATGACCACGCCCTGCTGCGCGAGGAGTGCGGCAGCGACCCCTACCCGGTGCAGGGCGTGACCATCCAGGGACTCGATCAGGAGACGATCCGCCAGGTGGTCATCGGGCGGCTTGGCGACGCACAGGGAGCGGCGTTGCTGGATGCGTTGAGCCAGCCCGATCACGCCGCATTAGCCGGACTGGCCCGCACGCCGCTGCTGCTGACCATGCTCTGCGAAGTGTACGACGCGGCGGGTGTCCTGCCACGCAACCGGGGCCAGTTGCTTCAACAGTTCGTCGCCCAACGCTGGGCGTGGGAGCAGCAGCGACGCCCCGAGGGGTGGATTGCCGCCGAGGTGCAGGAGTCGGCACTGGCGCGGCTGGCCTACGCCATCACCGAGAGCGCCGGACGCGGCACCAGCGTCCCGCGTGCGTTTGCCGACCGGCATCTGCGGGCCACCGGCGGCGCGGATGACCCGGCGGATCTGCTGCGTCTGGCGCGATCCGCCGATCTGCTTGAACCGCTCGCCGATGGCGCACAGGTGCGATTCACCCATCAACTCGTGCAGGAATACTTCGCGGCGGTGGCCGTGCGGGGCAAGCTCCAGCAGGCGAATAGCTGGCAAACCCTGCCGTTGCTGGGTGGGATGGCGAAGCGTCAGCTTTTGCGCCGCTACGCCCGCCCCGGCGCACGCACGAACTGGGAAGAGACACTGCTGCTGTTGGCGGGCATTGAGGGCGATACAGGGATGGCCCGTGCGCTCATCCGCAGCTTTGTCGCACAACCGCTCCAGGCGGCGCGGCTGCTGGAGGCTGAGGGTGCCAATCGTGATCCGGGGCTGTGTGATGAAGTGCGGGCCGAGACGTTGCGCCAGATCGAGCTACTGCCATTTGACCAGGGCAGTCGACTCGATGCGGGGCGTGCCTTGGGGCTACTTGGCGACCCGCGCCTCCCGGTGAGCGATCTGGATTGGCGGCGTAGCCTGGAGCAGCGTTCCACCACCTTCACCGCCGTTGGTGATCACTACTGGCGCTACGTCCCCGATGGACGCTACCGTATCGGCGGATGGGACGACGACGACGCATCAGCGGAACACGACCTGAAACCCTTCTGGATTGCGCGTTTGCCCATCACCGTGGCCCAGTTCGCTCGTTTTGTGGCCGAGGGCTACCGCGATGACACGCATTGGACGCCGAACGGTCTGAGATGGCGAGAGGATCTTACCGCGCCTTATTGGTGGGACGACCCGCGTTTTAGCGGGACGAACCAGCCGGTCATTGGGGAAATGTGGTATGAGGCGACGGCCTTTTGCCACTGGCTGACCACGCACCTCACCGCCGTGCTGCCCGCCCACCACGAGCTACGCCTGCCCACCGAGGCGGAGTGGGAGGTAGCGGCAGCGTATGACGGCACCGCAACGCATCGCACCTATCCGTGGGGTGAGGGGGAAGTAACCCCCGAACGGGCGGTCTACACCGCCTGGAAACTGAATGCGCCCGCACCCGTGGGACTCTGTCCTGCCGGGACTGCGGCATGTGGGGCACTCGATCTGGCCGGGAATGTCTGGGAATGGTGCGCCAGCCACCACACGACCTATCCTGATGCGGCACACACGATCCAGAAAGACTTTACAGGTAATGATTGGGTCGTACCGCTGCGGGGCGGATCGTATTGGAAAGGTGATAGCTCAAATGTTCGCTGCGGGGCGCGGTACAGGAGTCATCCCGACTACGGGGGCTACAACTACGGTTTTCGGGTGGTGGTGTCCCCTCCGCTCGCTCATATGTCCTGATTTCTGCTTTCTGCCCTTCTGATTTCTGCATTCTTAATTCTGTCCGGTGTAAAGCGTTTCGTGTGTGTATCACGTCGGTGAGCGAGAATCACACCCGTCCGAAGCGCCGTAGGCGCGGAATCGCGTTTTTTTTCTACACCCTGGGAGTGCGGGCGTCCCGCCCGCCACCATTCCGGCGGGCGGGACGCCCGAGCCACCTTCCTTTATCTATCTTCGCGTGGAGATCAGTACCATGTCCGACCCCGACATTCAGCGGCTACGGGCGGAGATCGCCCAGCTTGATCAGGCGATTGCGAGCTTGGACGGGATGCCCGATGCCCAGGCTCCGCTCCACACGGCGCGGGCCGCGAAGGCCCGTGAGTTGGCCCGACTCGACGGGCAGACACCCGCCGACGGCATCCACATCAACCAGTCCGGCCAGTCGGGCGGCGTCAGCTTCGGCGCGTATAACCGCTTTGCTGGCCCGGTCAGCACCGGCACCACGGTCAACGGCCCCGTTATTCATGGCACCATCCACAGCGGACGCGACACGACCATTGCCGGACGCGACCAGACGATCATCCATCACGCGGGCACTGCGGCGACCCCCACATCGGCGACCGCTCCCGCGTCTCCCGCTGCGCCCGACCCGGTGGATCTGGAACTGTCGATCACCCGTGCCGAGGAGGGCTACCGCGCCGAGGCCCGCTTCACCCGGCCCGACAGCCATGCCGAGGTGAGCATCCCGCCTGCTCCGCTACGCATCGCGTACCCAGAACTCCTGGGAAACTGGCTCGACCCCGCCGCCTACGGTGCCCAGCTCAGTGCCGACCTCTTCGCCGCGCCCAACCTGCGCGACCTGATCATCCAGGCACTCGCGGTCGCCCAGGCGCTGAGATCGCCGCTGCGCCTGCGCTTGCGCCTCGACCCCGCTGACGGCCCGCTGAACGCCCTGCGCTGGGAGACCCTGCGCCACCCCGTCACCGGCGACCCGCTGCTCACCAGCCCGCAGGTCTGGCTGATGCGCTCCCTCGGTAGCGCCGACTGGTCGCCCATCGATCTCGCTCAACGCGGGCAGCTCCGCGCCCTGGCCCTGGTTTCCGCGCCCACCGACCTCGCCCGCTATCGGCTGTCGCCCCTGGACGCCGCCGCCGAGGTCAGTGTGGCCCGCACGGCGTTCGGCCCCGGTGACACCACCATCCTCGGCCCTGGCTCCGCTACGCTGACCCAGCTTGGAGCAGCCCTGCGCACCGGCTGCGACCTGCTCTCTCTGACGGCCCACGGCGCGATGAGTGCAGGCCAGCCCCGGCTCTGGCTGGAGCGTGAGGATGGCACGGCGGATGTCGTGGATGGCGGAGATCTGGCCCTGCGCGTGCGCGAACTCCGCCACAAACCGTTGCTGGCCGTGCTGATCTCCTGTCAGAGCGCCGGTCAGGGCGCAGAGGAGGTCGCCGCCGCCCTTGGCCCGCAATTGGTCGCCGCCGGTATCCCCGCCGTGGTCGCGATGCAGGGCCAGATCACGATGCAGACGGCGGCGATTTTCACCCCGGCCCTGTTCGCCGCCCTGCGCACGGACGGGCGGATTGACCGAGCCATCAGCGAGGCCCGCGCCGCCGTGCGCGACCGGCCCGACGGGTGGATGCCCGTGCTGTTCACCCGATTGCGCGACGGGCGGATCTGGCAGTAGCTGCGATCATGCACCGGGGCGCAGGGTTTGCATCTTCCCTTGGTGTCACCGCTGACGTGAAGGAACGAGCGCGGGGATCTTTACGTTCTCTGCGCGGACAAGCACGGCACGGATGTCGTGCATGGCCGCCCCATGCGACGCACAAACGACCGAGGCCAGAGCAGCACCAGGGAGCCGCGTCGCCTCCTGCTAGAGCCACACGGGCCACCTCCCACACTCGCTGTGATGTGTACAACGTTCGTCGTGTATTTTTGCCGCAAAAGCGTCCTGTTTCTTGTATTCACCTCTGATCAGATGTCCAACGTAGACACGTGATCTCAATCCGATACAGCAACCTCGTGCGGGCCTGATGGGCAGCGCTGTGCGGTGGCGGCAGCCTGGGCCATCTCCCCTTGTGCGAGACGCGCCTCCTGTATTTCTGCAAGGAGATTCATCGTGCCTCAATCTTCTGCATACTGCTGTGCTTCGACCAATCGCCGTGCCACCATCAGACGAGCCGCCGCTGCCGTGCCATTCCATACGGGCGTGACCATCGAGCGCCGACTGATGCCCGCCGCCAGGATGAGCGCCTGGACATCCTCCCACGCATCGGGCAGTGCTGATAGCATGGCCGCTATCGCATCAGGTGTCGCAAGGGGAGCGGCAGGTGCGGAGGGAGCGGACACGTCCTCACCCAGAGGCAGCGTGTCATCACGGCCACATTGCGTACCCACGGTGGCTGCGGCTCGTGCCGTCTCCCACTCCTCCGCGCATTGTGCACGACGCACGTCGTGAATTTCTGCAACGATGTCATACTGCCGTGACCAGATGCCTGCTCGCGCCCGAAGAGCCGCTGGCGTCATCGTACTGCGCCGCACCTCCGTGTCCTCTCCGGTGAGGGGGTCGCGCATAAAAGGCTGCCTCTCCAACGATGACGCCAGCTCCCGATCCGACGCCATACGGTTCGCCAAGCTGCGCAACAGCGCC